>CAZFKZ010000037.1:0-16786 GCA_964519035.1 uncultured Rhodobacterales bacterium
TAAATGAAAATTTATAAATCTGATCAAAAAATTGATATACAGTTTAAACTTAATGGTAAAGAAGTTAAGGGAAAAACTTACCCTAGAACATTACTCAGTGATTTTATTAGGCATTCACTAGGAGAAACAGGAACTCATATAGGTTGTGAACATGGTATATGTGGAGCTTGTACTATATTGTTAAACAATACTTCAATAAGGTCTTGTTTAATGTTTGCATATCAAGCGGATAATAATGAATTAATTACTGTTGAGGGATTATCTGATGATAAAAGTTATGATGATTTAAGAGCAACATTTAAAAAACATCATGCTTTGCAATGTGGTTTTTGTACATCAGGATTTTTGATAACAATAGCTTCTTTTTTAAAAAATAATAATAATAATGATATAACTGAAAAAGAAATCCGTGAAATGTTGAGTGGAAACATATGTAGATGTACTGGTTATGTTGGAATAATTAAAGCTGTTATGGAAGTTGTTAATAATAGAAATTACGGGAGATAGCTTATGCTTGACCTTGGGACTTCAATCTTAAACTCAGTAGAAAGAATTCCAAACGCATCAGCCATTACAAATAAAAATAAAACGCTAAGCTACATAGAGTGGTTTAGCATAATCGACAGGCTGTCAGGCTCTCTTAAAGATTTAGGTCTTAAAAAGGGAGATAAATTAATAACCCTACTCCAAAATAATTTTGAAGCATCTTCAATTCATTGGGCTTGTCAGTTTAATGGAATAATTATCATTCCTTTAAACTGGAGAATAAAATCATCTGATATAGATTTTTGTATAATAGACTCAGAACCACAATGTATATTTGCTCAAAAAGAAAGCCTTGATGAAATGAACAAATCATTACAAGCGCGCAAATTGATTCAATTATTTATAGACTTAGAAACTAACAAACCTAATACATTTGAAAGTTTAATTAAAAATGGTAAGGGAGGTAATTTTCCTCAGGCGATGGCAGAGGATTTGTCTTTAATATTGTATACTTCGGGTACAACTGGAAAAGCTAAAGGTGTTCCACGAACTCATTCCGCAGAAAGATCCTCAGCTCTAGCTCATATAACACAAAACTTATATGAACTAAAAGAAATTACTCTTGGTGTTATGCCTTTATATCACACTATGGGCATTAGATCTCTAATTTCAATGACTTTAATTAACGGAACATTTGTTACTCAACCTAAGTTTGTTGCAGAAGAATCTCTCGAGTTAATCAAAAAACATAATATTACAAGTTTATATCTAGTACCTACACTTTTTCATGAATTAATTGGCTTAAAAACATTTGCAAAAGAAAAAGTTGAAACTTGTAAAAAACTTGGTTTTGCAGGTGCACCTATGAGTGATGGGCTAATTCAAAGAGTAATTGAATGTTTTCAACCAAAACAATTAGTCAACCATTATGGATCCTCTGAAATTTATACTTTTACAGTGGATCAAAACGCAGAAAAAAAACCCGGCTCAGCGGGTAAATCTGGAATTAACCAAAGAATTCGAGTTGTTAAACTTGGTTCCCAAAATCCTGAAGAAATTAATAAAATAAATGTTGAAGGCGAAATTATAGCAGATTTAAAATCTGATGAGGCTTTTTCTGGCTATTGGAAAAGGCCTGATGCAGACCAAAAATCTATAATTAATAATTGGTACTTTACTAACGATATGGGATATTTTGATGAAGAAGGTGATCTTTTTGTAACAGGTAGAGTTGACGACATGATTATAACTGGGGGAGAAAATGTATCACCAATTGAAATAGAAAATGTTTTGTCACTGCATAAGAATATACTTGAAGTAGTAGTAGTTGGAATCCCTGACGAAAAATGGGGGCAAAAAATATGTGCTTTTATAATAAAGAGTTCAAATATAACAACAGAAAATCTTGATAAATTTTGTAAGAAATCTGGATTAACAAATTTTAAAAGACCACAAGCGTATTGTTTTATTAAAGAAATACCTAAATCTCCAACTGGTAAAATATTAAGAAGAGAATTACTAGCTGGCGAATATTCAATCGATAAATAAAAATTTTAATTTTAGAAATAAGGGAAATAAATGACAAAACAAAAACCACATTTGGAATTTACTCGAATTAATTCTGATACTGATTGGCATACTCCTGTGGGATACCCAGATGGAATAGATCAAAGAATTTTAGCCTCTGATATAAATGAAGAAGACAAATCCGGAAGTCGATCTAGATTATTAAGATTTAAACCAGGGGTTTATACAACAGCTCAGTTTATTCATGATCATTGGGAAGAGGTATATTTAGTTTCAGGAGACTTAATCGTTGGTAATGACGAGAATGGAAATGGTGGAGAAAAATTTGAAGGGTCTACTTATGCATGCAGACCACCAGGTGTATACCATGGTCCATTTAAATCTGAAAATGGATGTGTTTTGTTTGAGTTACATTATTATAAAAATGATAAGCAATATTAAATTTTTAGAATGGAGGTTTTATGATTAAATCAGGTAATGAACATCTAGAACAACTAAGAGACGGAAGGGTAATTTATATAGGTGAAGAAAGAGTTGATGATGTAACTAAACATCCAGCTTTTAAAAGAGCCGCTAAAACAGTAGCAAGACTTTATGATATTAAACATAAACCTGAATATAAAGATAAGCTTACTTATGAAGAAAATGGGAACATTTATTCAACATGGTTTTTACAAGCAAAAAATCGAGAAGATTTAAGAAAAAGATCAAAAGCTCATAAAATTATTGCTGATCAAACATCTGGTATGATGGGAAGATCAATGGATCATGTTGCTAGTTTTGTAACAGGCATGTCTACAAATCCAGACATATTTGATAGTGGAAAATATAAATTTAAAAATAATTTATTAAACTACTATAAATATATGAAAGAAAATGACGTATTTGCTTCTTATGCTGTAGTCCCACCCCAAGCTGCAAGAAATCCAGAGTTTTATCAAAAACAAAATATTCCAATACCAACTTTATCAGTTGTTGAAGAAAACAAAGATGGTGTAGTTATTTCAGGAATGAAAATGTTGGCAACGAGTGCCGTTTTTTCTAATGAAATTTGGATTGGAAATTTAGTTCCATTAGCACCCGACCAAATCAAACAAGCTGTTACATGTGCCATTCCTTGCAATATAAAAGGTCTTTCACTTTGGATGAGACAACCACTATCTACTCACTATGACAATCAATTTGATTCCCCATTAGCATGGGATATGGATGAAACTGATGTATTGGTTATGTGTGATAATGTACTCGTACCATGGGAAAGAATTTTTGTAATGGATGATGCTATATTAGCAAGAGAAATTTATATTAAGACTCCCGCTCATTGTTATGGAAATCATCAAGCTAACGTTCGTTATTGGTCAAAAATGGAACTTATTACTGGCTTATGTAACAAAATTGCAAAAGCTACTGGTGCTGATCAAGTTCCTGCAGTAAGGGAAACGCTTGGCAAAATGTCATCTATGGAAGCTAATTTATCTGGTATGATTCATGGACAAATTGAAGCTGCAGAAAATTGGCCTAATGAATATCTCACATATAATCGTAGAATGATGTACGGAGCGCTTAATTGGTGCACAGAAAACTATACACCTATAATTGATGAACTGAGAACATTATGTGGTGGTGGCGTTTTTCAAATGCCTGCAAGTATCAATGTAGTCAAAGATGAAAAGTTAAGAAAAGATTTTGAGACTTATTTTCAAACTCCACAAATGAGTGCCTCAGATAGAATGAAACTATTTAAATTAGCTTGGGATGTAGTCGGATCTGAATTTGCAGGAAGACAACAACAATACGAGAAATTTTATGCTGGAGCGTCTTTTATAATCAAAAATCATAGTTACAGAGAAACACCATGGGATTACTTTGATGGTGTTGTAGACAACATTATGTCTCGTTATCAAGATCCACAACAAAAACCCAAAGTTGCTGCTGAATGAAGATTTTAAATTATAGGAGTTCAAATTGAAAGTACACACAACTGAATATGATGGATTTAGATTAGAGATAATACCGGAAAAAAACCGTGCAGATATTGTATTATCTAGGCCACCGTTAAATGTTATTCAATATTCTCAAAGAGACGTTATGGCTAAAGTATTCAAAGAAATGGATGCTCATGATGATGTTAGAATAATAGTGTTAAGAGCTGATGGCAAAAACTTTTCATCAGGAGGAAATATTGAAGGTTTTATGAAAGAAACACCTGAAACACTTACCATGTTAGCTCAAAATGTAATGACCCCAGAAAAAATTAGAAAGCCAGTTATAGCTGCAATTCAAGGATATTGCTTTGGCGTAGGCCTTGAATTTGCTTTAGCTTGTGACTTTAGGATTGTTACAAAAAGTGCACAATTATCATTACCTGAAATGAAAATTGGAATGATACCAGGTTCTGGAGGTTCTGTTCGTTTAGCAAGAATGATTGGGTTGTCTAGAGTTAAAGATATGATTATGAGAGGAAAAAGAATAACTGGAGATCAAGCTTTTAACTTTGGGATAGCATCAGAGTTAGTTGAAGATGAGGAGCTGGAAAACATGACTGAACTTTTAGTAAAAGAATTATGTTTAGTTTCTCCTCTAGCTCAAAGAGCTATAAAAACTGTTTTAAACTCCTCTCAAGATGCACCTCTTCATATTGGCATAGAATTAGAAGGTGAAACATACGGACGTTTAAGAAGTTCAAACGATTTCAAAGAAGGTGTTCAAAGTTTTATTGAAAAAAGAAAACCTATTTATAAAGGAAGTTAATAAAATTAAATGAAAATATATAATGCTTAATGAAAATAAAATTGAGTGCGGTATTGGAGCAGAAGTTCAAAGATCTGAAGATAACTCACTTCTAAATGGTAAAGGACAATTCGGAGATGATTTAGGTTATCCTAGAGGAACACTTCATGTTGCAGTATTGAGATCACCACATGCAGCAGCCAAAATTATTAATATAGATACTAAAGACGCAATATCTATAATTGGAGTTCACTCAGTGATAGATGGAAATTCCTTTTCAAGGATATCTAAACCGTTGTTATCTGTTCTTAGAATTAATATAGAAGTTTGGCCGTGTGCAATTGATAGAGTTAGATATGTAGGAGAACCAGTAGCATTAATTTTAGCTAAAAATAGATACATAGCCGAAGATGCTATTGACCAAATCAAAGTCAAATATGAAAAATTAATTCCTGTAATAGATCCTGAAAAAGCTATTGAAAAAAAAGCAATTAAAGTTCATGAAGAAATTGAGAGTAATACCGTTAGTGATAGACATTTTAGTTACGGCAATCCTAAAGAAGCGTTTAAAGAAGCTGATAAAGTTATTGAGTTAAAAATTCAATATCCACGAAATAGTTGCACACCACTTGAAGGCTTTGTAATTCAAAGCGACTTCAATAAGAATGATAATGGTTACACTGTTAAGTCAAACTTTCAGGGCCCATTTAGTCTTCATCCTGTTATAGCAAGATCTTTAGGAGTTAAAGAAAGTGGCTTAAGAATGATATCAAATCAAGACTCGGGAGGAAGCTTTGGCATAAAACAAGCTATTCTTCCTATGATAGTACTTACTTGCTTAGCTTCAAGGATTTCAGGCAGAAATATAATGTGGACTGAAGATAGATTAGAGCATCTAACTGCAGCATCCTCTGCTACCAACAGAGTTACAAAAATCAAAGCTGCTCTTAAAAAAAATGGAAAGATAATAGGACTTGAATATGACCAAATTGACGATGTTGGTGCATATTTAAGAGCGCCAGAGCCTGCATCTTTATATAGGATGCATGGAAATTTATCAGGAGCATATTTGATAGAAAATATTTACTGTAGGAATAGAGTTGTTTTAACAAATAAAACTCCAACAGGTTTAAATAGAGGGTTTGGGGGGCCTCAACATTATTATGCTTTAGAGAGATTAATGCATAATATTGCAAATGAAATGAAGATTGATAGATTAGAATTAATTAAAATAAATTTAGTAAAAAATAATAATTTTCCTTATCCATCTGCCTCAGGTGCTAAATTAGATTCAGGTCAATATGAAAAATTAATTAAAAAAGTTGAACTTTCTGATGTATTTAAAGAAATTCACTTAAAAAAGAAAATGGCTGAAAAATCTGGTAAAATTTATGGAATAGGCTACGCAGCAATAGTTGAACCATCCATTTCAAATATGGGGTATATAACTACTGCATTACCATATAAAGAAAGAGAGACTAGCGGGCATAAAGGTGGAGCTATAGCAAGTGCAAGTGTTTCAATTGGCCCTACTGGTGGAGTATATGTTACATGTGACAGCGTTCCTCAAGGCCAAGGTCATAAGACAGTTTTAGCTCAAGTTGTAGCTGAAATTTTTGGTTTGGATTTTAATAGTGTTTTAGTAAACTCAGAATTAGATACACAAAAGGACGCCTGGTCAATTGCAGCAGGAAATTATTCAAGCCGATTTGCTGGTGCAGTTGCAGGAACAACATCTCTTGCAGCAGAAAAGTTAAAACACAGATTAACAGAAATAGCTGTATCGAGATTAAACTGTAAGTATGAAGATATTTTATTTAAAGATAGTTTAATTTTTGATAAAAATAATTTGGATAATTCAATATCATTTCAAAGACTTGCTGGTTCATCTCATTGGTCACCTGGTGAATTACCATTAAATTCAAAAAATGGTTTAAGAGAAGTAGTTCATTGGTCACCTCCACAGTTAGAACCACCAAATGAAAAGGATCAGATAAACGGTTCTTTAGCCTATGGATTTGTGTTTGACGTTTGCGGTTTAGAGATAAATCCACTTACTGGGAGCGTATCTATTGACAGGTATATAACTGGTCATGATGCGGGTAAAATTATCAACCCCCTTTTAGCAAATGGACAAATTTATGGTGCTTTCGCTCATGGAGTTGGAGCAGCTCTTTTCGAAGAATTTAAGTATTCAGATGATGGCTCTTTTTTATCTGGTACTTTTGCAGACTATTTACTGCCGTCAACTTGTGAAGTTCCAGAACCTGATATTATCCATATTGAAACACCAAGTCCTTATACACCACTAGGTGCAAAAGGTCTTGGTGAAGGCAATTGTATGTCAACTCCAGTAGCAATTGCGAATGCAGCATGTGATGCCTTAAAAATAAAAAATGTTCAACTGCCATTAACTCATTCTAAAGTATACTCCTATTTAACTAAGGGAAAACCAGAAAAGAAAAGAGAAAATTTTGTAAAAACAAAACCTGTTCTAAACCTCGGCAATAATAATATTAATGGGTCAGGTATAACTTTAATTCCTTTAGAACCTCATAAAGCACTAGAGACCATTCTTAACATTGAAACATTAATGAAAACTTTACCCGGTTGCGAAAATTTGCAAGTGTCTAAAACAAATTTGTATACAGGAACAATAAAAATAGGGTTTGGCCCAATTAGAGGTAATTATAATTTTTCAATTCAATTAAGTAATCTGACTAAACCTAGTTCAATAAAATTAATAGGAGATGCAAATGGTCCTCTTGGAATTGTATCAGGAGAAGGTTTCGTAAATTTATATAAAAACAAGCATGGTAAAACTGAATTATCTTATAAATATCAAGCGGAAGTTTCAGGAAAAATTGCTGCTGTTGGAGGCAGACTTATAAATACAGCCTCTAAAATTATTATAAAACAGTTTTTTGACGCACTAATAAAAGAAATCGACCCATCTACTTATAGTTTTAATATTATCAAATATATAACAAAAATTTTTGGAGGTTTGAGGTGAAACCATCTTCATTTGATTTAATCAGACCTGAAAGCTGGGAAGAAGCTACAAAGGTTTTAAAAAAATATGGTGATGATGCTCAAATTATAGCTGGAGGTCAGTCTTTAATTGCTATGCTTAATATGAGAATTGCAAAACCAAGCATTTTAATTGATATAAATTTTATAAAGGGAGGCCATGAATTAATCTGTAATAATGATACAATAGAAATTAGTGCCTTATATACACAACTTAATTTGGAAACAAGAATAGAAACAAAAGAAGATTTACCTTTAATTGCAGAAGCTCTTCCATATATTGGTCATCAACAACATAGAGCAAGGGGCACAATTGTAGGATCAATATGTCATTCTGATCCTAGTTCAGAACTACCTTTATGCATATTAGCTCTCAAAGGAGTTTTAAAGCTAAATAGTTTTAAAGGAAAAAGAACAGTTAAAGCTAAGGATTTCTTTTTAGGCCCTTTATTAAATTCTAAAAGACAA
Organism: uncultured Rhodobacterales bacterium; assembly: GCA_964519035.1. Classification (GTDB taxonomy): domain Bacteria; phylum Pseudomonadota; class Alphaproteobacteria; order Puniceispirillales; family Marisalimonadaceae; genus CAJJBL01. Next base: position 8,242 of record CAZFKZ010000037.1, read on the forward strand.
GACGAAATAGTTCAATCAGTTTTAATTCCAAAAGCAAAAAAATATACTGGTTATGCCTTTAATGAAGTATCAGAAAAGCATGGTGATTTCGCATTAGCATCTTTCGCAGCTATAGTTGACCAAAATAATACAAGGCTTGCCGTTGGTGGTGTGTGTGAAAAACCTGTAGTCCGAGAATGGAGAAATACCAATATTAAAAATCTAAGTAATTTAATTAATGAATTTGCATGGGATTTAGAAATTATAAGTGATCAACATTCAACGGATAAATATAAAAGAGCATTAATAAGAAATATTGGAATTGAGACTATTAAAACAGCTAAAAGAAGATTATCCATTAGTTGAATTAGCTTTTTCAAAATGCTTTGGGGAAATATAATGGCAAATGATTTAGAAATTAAGCAAGATAATGCAGCTTCATACTTTGTTGATAGACATCTAAATACTAATATTGAAAATAAAATAGCATTTGTTGAAGCTATTCCAAAAGGTAAAAGTATTACTTATAAAGATCTATCTATTGAAACTAATAAAATAGTCGATTTACTTAATAGAAACAATATTCACAGAGAACAAAGAGCTATTATGCTTGTTCTTGATCAAATAGAATTTCCAATAATTTTTTGGGGTTGCTTGAAAGCAGGAGTAATCCCAGTTCCAGTAAATACATTATTATCAATAGAAGTAATTATTTCTATAATAAAAGATAGCCGAGCAACAACAATATTTATTTCTTCTGAGATTAAAAGTTTAATCATAAATGCTTTAGATCATGCAAAACATATTGAAAATATTTTTATAATTAATGAAGAAGAAATACCTAATGGATTTTTGAATTTTAACTATGAATTATCTATCAGCAAAGAATGTTCACCTATATTTGTAGCTGAAGATGAAACGGCTTTTTGGTTATATTCTTCTGGTTCTACCGGAGAACCTAAAGGTGTAATTCATGTTCACGGAAGTCTTTTAGAAACATACGAGACTTATGCTCTAAAAGTTCTTAAAATAAAAGAAACAGATAAAGTATTTTCAGTTGCTAAATTATTTTTTGCTTATGGCCTAGGTAATGCTATGACTTTTCCAATGGGTATTGGTGCAACATCAATATTATATCCGAATAGACCTACTCCAGATAGTGTAAGTAAAGTATTGGAATTAATGAAACCATCAATCCTTTTTGCCGTCCCAACAATTTATGCAGCTATGCTCGCTTCATTCAAAAAAAGCATAACTTTTGATAACTTAAGAAGATGTGTATCTGCAGGAGAAGCTTTACCTTTTCAGGTGGGATCTGATTGGAAAAAAATAACTGGCGTTGACATTCTTGATGGGGTTGGTTCTACAGAAATGTTACATATATTTTTATCGAATTATCCAGATAGTGTTGAATATGGAACTTCTGGAAGCGCTGTTCCAGGATATGAGCTTAAATTAGTAGATGAAAATAATATAGGAGTATCTATCGGTGAAATTGGAGAACTTTTAGTAAAAGGAAAGTCATCATCTAGTGGATACTGGAACAAACTATATAAAAGCCGAACAACTTTTGAAGGTGAATGGACTAGAACTGGGGATAAATACGAAAAGATTTCAGACAATAGATACATTTATAGTGGCAGAACTGATGATATGTTCAAAGTAAGTGGTATTTGGATTGCACCTTTTGAAGTAGAACAGGCTTTAGTTTCACATGATAAAGTTATTGAAGCAGCAGTAGTTGCTAGAGCAGATGAAAATGGTTTAGAAAAACCCCAAGCATTTGTAGTTTTAAAAAAAAATACAAGCTTAGAAGGGTTAGAAGATTTTTTGAAAGATCATGTGAAAATTAAAATTGGTAAATGGAAATATCCTAGATGGATAAATTTTGTCGACGAACTTCCTAAAACAGCTACAGGAAAAATCCAAAGATTTAAATTACGATAAATAAATTATAAATATTATGAAAAATAATCAAAAATCGTTTCAAATAAAAATCAACAAAAAAGATATTGAAGTTTTAACTATTGGAGATTTTGATAGTACAATACCTGTTCTCATTTTATTACATGAAGGCCTAGGTTCTGTTTCTATGTGGAGAGAAACACCTCAACTAATACATAAAATTACAGGGTTAAATATATTAATATATTCTAGATTTGGTTATGGACAATCTTCTCCAGCCAATTTACCAAGACCATTAGATTATATGACAATTGAGGCTAAAAATTATTTACCTCTTATAATTAAAGAATTGAATATTGGAGTTCATTTTTTGATTGGTCACAGCGATGGTGCTACCATCGCTGCAATAAATTGCTCTTTAAATTTAAACCAAAATTTAAAAGGAGCTGCCTTAATAGCTCCCCATTTCTTTGTTGAAAATGAAAGCATAAATGCTATTAAAAAAACAACTATAGACTACGAAAATGGTGATTTAAAATCTAAACTTAGTCGATACCATAAAAATGTAGATATTGCTTTTTATGGTTGGAGTAACGCATGGCTAGATCCAGGATTCAAATCTTGGGATTTAACTAATATAATCCCAAAGATAAGAGTACCTATCATTGGAATACAAGGATTGAATGATCCTTATGGAACCATTAACCAATTAAATGTTTTAAAAGATGAATTAAAAGTCCCCTTTATAAAAAAAACTATAAGTAATTGTGGTCACAATCCCTTTTACAAGTATGAGAGAATGACAATTCAATATTTAAATGATTTTTTTAAAAACTTATTGTAAAAAAAATCTAGAAAATCAATTACTTTTGTTTTACTTTATAAAATCTAAATGAATTGAGGAATTAAATGATATCCAGTATTAATTTTGAGACTAAACCAGATCAATATAAGCATTGGATATTGAAAATTGAAAAAAATAGAGCTTCTTTAATTATGAATGTTAATGAAGATGAGGGTTTTTTTGAGGGTTATAAGTTAAAGTTAAATAGTTATGATATCGGAGTTGATATAGAACTTGCTGACGCACTTCAAAGATTAAGGTTTGAGTACCCAGAAGTTTCTTCTATAATCATTAAATCTGGAAATGAAAAAGCTTTTTGTGCGGGTGCTAATATTAAAATGTTAGCTTCATCAACACACTCACATAAAGTCAACTTTTGTAAATTTACAAACGAGACTAGAAATTTCTTAGAAACTTCAAATAAAGAGTCTAATCAATTTTACTTATGTTTAATTGAAGGTGTGTGCGCTGGTGGTGGCTATGAACTAGCTTTAGCATGTGATCATATTTTATTAATGGATGACGGTTCATCTAGTATTTCGTTACCAGAAGTGCCCCTACTCGCAGTTTTGCCTGGAACAGGTGGATTAACTAGAATTACAGATAAAAGAAAAATAAGAAGAGATTTGGCTGACGTCTTTTGCACTATGGAGGAGGGTGTAAAAGCAAAAAAAGCAAAAGATTGGAAACTAGTTGATACAATTGTTAAAAAAACAGAATTGACTGATGAAGTTGAAAGTATAATTAAAGATAAATCAGCGAGCAAATTTAATAACAATGAAATAAATGGTATAAAGTTAAATGAGCTTAATAAAAATATTGAAAATAAAGATTTAATTAAATATTCAACATTAAATATAGAAATTGATAGAGCAAAACGTGTTGCAAAAATTAATATATTAGGACCTGATAAAACACCTAACGTAAATATTAATAATATTTTAGCTGAGGGGGATAACTTCTGGTTATTAAGATGTGCTCGTGAATTAGATGATGCTATACTTCATTTGAGATTTAATGAATTAGAAATTGGGATAATTTTATTTAATACATTAGGAGAGATTTCTAATGTTCAGGCATATGATCAACTGTTTAATAATTACAAAGATCACTGGTTTTTAAAAGAAATTTCTTATTTGTGGTCAAGAGTATTTAAAAGGATTGATCTTACATCCCGAACATTAACAACTTTAATTGAGCCTGGATCATGTTACGCGGGCTTTCTATCAGAGTTAATTTTCTGTAGTGATAGAACATACATGGCTGAAGGAAAATTTGAGGGTGATAATCGTAAAGAAGCTGAAATATCATTATCTTCTTCTAACTTTGGTAATTTTAAAATGTCAAATGGTATAACTAGATTAAATACACGTTTTTTAGGTTCGCAAGATGATTTAAATAATGCTGAAAAAAATATTAATATAAATTTTTTGGCTAAAGAAGCTTACGAATTTGGTCTTGTAACTTTTATATATGACGACATTGATTGGGAAGATGAGATAAGGTTGTTTATAGAAGAGAGAACGAGTTTTTCTCCTGATTCAATGGTAGGACTAGAAGCCAACCTAAGATTTGCAGGCCCTGAAACAATGGAAACTAAAATATTTGGTAGATTATCCGCATGGCAAAATTGGATTTTCCAAAGACCAAGTGCTGTTGGTGAAGAAGGCGCTTTAAAGAAATATGGTACCGGTGGACGAGGACAATATACTAAAGAAAGAACATAAGAAGGAGAGAAGATGTTAAATAATAGTCAAGTTGAATATGATACTCTAATACCTAATAACGTTAGTTTATCATCAGATAGAAGAGTACTCAAAGCTCTAGAAAAATGGCATCCAGGATACATAGACTGGTGGAAAGATTTAGGTCCAGTTGGTTTTCAAGATAAATTAGTTTATTTAAGAACTGCTATAAACGTTGATAAGGATGGATGGGCAACATTTGATTATGTAAAAATGCCTGAATATAGATGGGGCATTTTACTTGCACCACAAAAGGAAGGTAGAACTATTCCTTTTGGAGACCACATAGGTGAACCAGTTTGGCAAGAAGTACCTGGTGAGTACAGATCTATGTTAAGAAGATTAATTGTTATTCAAGGTGACACTGAACCAGCATCAATTGAACAACAAAGATACCTTGGTAGTACAGCTCCATCCTTATATGACATGAGAAATTTATTTCAAGTGAATGTTGAAGAAGGAAGACATTTATGGGCAATGGTATATTTACTTCAAAAATATTTTGGTTCTGACGGAAGAGAAGAAGCAAATGATTTATTAAAACGTCAATCAGGTTCTGAGGATGCCCCAAGAATGCTGGGTGCATTTAATGAGTCTACCCCAGATTGGCTATCTTTTTTTATGTTTACTGCCTTTACAGATAGAGATGGTAAGATGCAATTAGAAGCGCTTGCTCAGTCAGGATTTGATCCATTGTCTAGAACTTGTCGATTTATGCTTACAGAAGAAGCTCATCACATGTTTGTTGGGGAGAACGGCGTAAGAAGAGTTATTAAAAAAACTTGTGAAGCTATGGTTAAAGCTGGTATTTCAGACCCATTTGAAATTGATAAAATAAGAGAATTAGGTGTCATTGATTTACCAACAATTCAGAAAAAAATTAATCTTCATTATACATTGTCTCTAGATTTATTTGGATCAGAAATATCAACTAATGCAGCAAACACATACTCTGCTGGAGTAAAAGGTAGATTTTGGGAAACAAAAATTAAAGATGATCATATTTTAAAAAATGATACATACCCAATTCTAGAATATAGTAATGGTAAAATTATAAAGAAACAGGAATCAGCTCTTTTATCATTAAATATGAGACTAAGAGATGATTATACTAAAGACACTTCAGTAAGCATGAAAAGGTGGAATAGAACAATTCAAGATTTTCAAATTAATTTTGAAATGAGTTTACCATTTGAAGGTTTTAATAGAAAGATTGGAACATTCATTAATGCTAATATTTCACCATCAGGTGATATCCTTTCTGAAGAAACTTGGAATAAAGAAAAACATAAATTTTTACCTTCAAAGGATGATAATTACTTTATTGAATCTTTAATGAAACCAGTTTTAGAACCGGGGAAATATGCATCATGGATATCTGCACCAGATTTAGGAATAGATAATAAGCCTGGAGATTTTGAGTATGTTAAAATCCATGACGCCTAAATCATAATTATTTAATTTAACATTTTGGATTTTATAAGAGCTGATTTAATATTTTGGATTTCTTCGGAACTCAGTTTCATTAAAGGTGGTCTAACGACGGCCTTTTCTAATTTGCCAAGTAAAACTAAAGCTTCTTTCATTCTATTATGCATATCTAAAAATGGAGGTGAGTAAAATGCTTGAGCTAAAGGAAAGATTTTGTCGTTTATTGCCTGAGCTAACGTTAAATCTTTATTTTGAACTGCTTTAAATAATGCAACCTGGAAATCTGCCATTATACTCCCTGCTCCAGATAATAGTCCATTAGCTCCCATTACTAATGAAGACATTAACCATGAACTGTGTGTTGTAAGAACATTCACTGGATTTGAGAGATTTTGAAAAGTTTTGATATGTTTTTCATGTAACATAGGATCATTAGACCAATCTTTAATCGCCTTAATTGTAGGAACAGCTTCAAATAATTTTAATAAAGTTTCGAATGGATAACTCAAATTACCAGCGGATGGATAATTAAAGCAAATTAATGGTAAATCAGTTGAATCTGCAATTCGTTTGAAATGTTCAAGCGCCATCTCTGGTCTTAAGTGTCCTCCCATAGACATACTTTGTGGAGGGAAACATAATAGTGCGGAGGCTCCGTTATCAGAAGACATTTTTGCTATTTTTGCTGCTTCAATACTTCCATCAGCGTAAATTCCATTAATAACATGAGTGATATCTCCAACTTCATCTAAAGAAAAATTGAGAATTCTTTTTTGTTCATCAAAACTACATGCATGTATTTCAGAAGAATGACCATTTACTGTAATAGCAGATATTCCATTAGTAAGAGCGCAGTCTCGAATATGTTTTCTACTAGATTTTTCATCAATTTCAAAATCATTATTAAATGCTAATAACGTGGCTGGAATAACTCCATTTAGCTTGATTTTCTCTTTAAGAGACATAAGTTCCTCATATAAAAAATTACTTAAATAATTTTAACAAAATATATTAAAATTTGATATTATAGTTTTAACTTAGTCAAATATTAAATATAAACAATTAGAGAGAATTTAATGGTTATTATCAACAATCCTTCTGAAATTGAAACTTATATAGATAAACCTTTAACGCCTAGTGAATGGTATCATGTGACACAGGATAGAATAAATAATTTTGCAGATGCAACATCTGATCATCAATGGATACATATAGATGTAGAAAGAGCTGAAAAAGAAATGCCCGACGGTAAAACTATAGCTCATGGATATTTCATGGTCTCTTTATTGCCAAAATTAGCAGCTGAAAATGCTAAAATAAATAATACGTCAAGGACCTTAAATTATGGATCTGACAAAGTTAGATTTATTAATATGGTAAAAGTAGGTTCATATGTCAGATTAAACCGAACTATTATATCATGTGATAAAATGAATAATGGGGGATTTCGGGTTGTAAATAAATGTGAGTTAGAAATCCAAGGTGAAAATAAGCCAGGTTTTATAGCTGAAACAATATCTTTAGTTTTTCCATAAATATAACTTGAAGAGTAAGGAATAATAATGAAAGCAGTAGTTTGTAATAATTTTGGTCCAATTCAAAATATTGAATATAAAGACATTAAAGAACCCAAAATTGAAGAAAATAATATTATTGTAGAAGTTAAATCAATAGGTGTAAATTTTCCTGATGGTCTTCTCGTTCAAGGAAAATATCAATTAAAGCCTGAAACACCATTTACTCCAGGAATGGAAGTAGCAGGAACTGTAATTGAAGTTGGAGAGAATGTTACTAAGTTTAAAATTGGTGATAGAGTTGCTGCATTATCTCAATTAGGGGGGTATGCGGAACAAACAGCTGTTAAAGAAAGCTCTGTTTTTAAAATTCCCAATGATATGTCATTTGACGATTCATGCGCCCTACTATGTGCTTATGGCACATCGCATTATGCACTCAAACAAAGGGGACAGTTAAAAAAAAATGAAACACTAGTTGTTTTGGGAGCTTCTGGTTCAACTGGGATAGCCGCTATTCAGATAGGTAAAATTATAGGAGCAAAAGTAATTGCAGTTGCATCAACTGAAGAAAAACGACAAATAGCTAAAGAGTATGGTGCTGATATAACTTTAGGATATGATAACCTTAAAGAAGAATTAAAAACTATTTCAAATGGTAAAGGTATTGACGTTATATTTGATCCTGTTGGTGGAGATATTTTTGATACAGTTGCTAGAACTATGGGAAGAAAAGGAAGGTTATTAGTTATAGGATTTGCATCCGGTACTATACCTAAATTAGCTGTTAATTTAGCCTTAGTTAAAGAATTTAGTGTAGTTGGTGTTTTTTGGGGAGCTTTTACAAGAGGTGAACCAGAAGAATATTCTAAGAACATGATAGAGTTATTTAATTGGCATCAACGCGGATTGGTTAAACCTCTTATTGAAGAGCATTATAGGCTATCAGAAGCAGCTGTAGTTTTAGAAAAAATTCTTACCAGAGGAGCTAAAGGCAAAATCATTCTAAAACCTTAAAACTTGATGTTATTGCTGTGGTAAAATTTAAAGTGTAAATTAAATTTAATTTTTATTAGTAAAAATTGACAATAATGGAGATAAGAAAAATAAAATTGCACTTACTAACA
>CAZFKZ010000038.1:0-16141 GCA_964519035.1 uncultured Rhodobacterales bacterium
CTATGATAAGGTAGTCACATTTAGATGGTATGCTCATAATTCCTCCGATTTATAATATTGATATTCTATTTCTAAGAGTAGAAAAACATAACATGTTTCATAATATGAAACATTTTTTACAACTAAAATCTCTTATTTATCAACAATTAAGTTAGTAATTTTAATTGAGGCATTTTGTAATATCTTTATGTATTCAGGTAATTGTTTAGGAGACATTAATACCTTACTTCCAGAAAAAGAGATTCCTGCGAAAGATCTTTGCTCATGATCAAGAATAGCAACTCCTACACCATATACATTATCAAATGTCTCTGCGTGATTGAGTGAATATCCTTGTTTGCGAATAGTATTTAACTCTTTTTTAAGAGATGTAATATTTTCAATAGTGTGATTTGTATGAGGATAAAAATTATAACTTTTATAAATTAAGGATATTTCATTATCAGGTCTGTACGCCAGGATAACCTTACCTATTGCACAACAATGAGCATCAAGCCTCATACGAAAAGTTCTGAAGTTTCCACTATCATTATTTGATGAAATTTTATCTGAATGGACTATCTGGGGTCCTTCAAGCATAGCTAGATAAGTAATTAAGCCAGTCTCTTTGGAAATATCATTTAAAATATCTTTAGATTCATCAGATATAGACTGAAGATAATCCGATATTTCTCCAAACTGAAAAGCTTTGTGCCCCATAGTATAAGTGTTCGTCTCTTGATTTTTATGGATATAGCCTAGCTGATTTAAAACTGACAAAAGTCTAAATGTTGTTGTTCTAGACATTACTGCTTTTCTAGAAATGGAACTTGCTTTGAGAGGAAAAACAGATTGAGAAAGAATTTCTAAAATCTTAAAAGATTTTTCCAAAGATTTATTTATATATTTACTTTCCATGGTTTGATTAAAATTATTCCCTATTTAAAACGATGTGATATTATTACAAGATTTCATTATATGGAACAATAAAAATTATTAAATATTAAATTTATTCTCTAGATTTTCTTTAAATTTATAATAGAAACCTAAAAATGGCAGAAAAAGTGTAATTAAATTTTTAAATTTTGTTTGTCTATGATTAATTTCTTCAATTACTGACTTATAATTTGTCTTACCAATAACAAGTCTTGCTGATCTTTTTCCTAAGTATGGCATGAGAGCAACACCACTACCATTGCAGCCATATACACTAATCTTCATTCCCCGCTTCTCTAATTTTGGAAGTGTATTTAATGTAACCCCTACTTTCCCTGACCAAATATTTTCTAGATAAAAATTTTTTATATTTGGAAATATTAACTTAATTTTTTCTAAAAAAAAATTCTCAACGTAATTTGTTTTTTCTAAATTACTTTTCCAAATCGGAAAACCTCCAAAAATTATTCTTTTAAAATCAGGACTTGGCCTAAAATAATATAAATCATTTTTAGTATCTGAATACATTCGGAGTTTTGGCATTAGTTTTAAAATTTGCTCTTCTCCAATAATACTAGTTGCGCACATATATGTGGGAACTCCTATAATTGAATTATGTTCAGCACCTATAGTCTTATCAGAATATCCATTAGTTGCGATAATTAGGTATTTTGTTTTTAAAAGACCTTTAGAAGTCTGTAAAACATAGTCATGGTTATTTTTTTTATAATTAATTAAACTACAATTTGTTTTAAAATGGCATTTTAATGATAAGCATTTATTAAGTAAAAATTCATAGAATAATGCCGGATTAATACTGGCGGCATCTTTCACAAGCATTCCTGACTTATAATAAGAACTGCTAATTTCTTCATTTAAATTAGAAACCATTTCAATATTTAACTCACTATGTTCATTTAAAAAATTTGTTTTTTTATTTAAGGTAAAAGTTTTTTTATTAGAGTGACCTAAAACCAATCTTCCTGATTTATGGAAATGTAAATCTTTTTCTTGACCTTTAATAAGGCTTTGTAAGTCATTATATGATTCAATAGATTCATTGATAAATTTCTTAGTTTTTTGAATCCCAAACTCTTCAATTAAATTTATTTTTTTTCCTAAATTTAAACCACCTGAAACCATACCAGCACTTCTAGTGCTTGCACCTTCTCCTAATTTAGCTCGATCTATAACCAATACAGTCATGCCTTGTTTAGCTGCCTCAGAAGCCGCTGATATCCCAGCATAGCCTGAACCAATAACAATCAAGTCATAAAAGCTTAAAGTAGAATTATCTAAATGATACGGTTTAAAAAATTTCCACCAATATGGAAAATGATCCAATTATTAATAGTTATTCTTATTACCAGGTATCCAATTAGTACCAGATAATGGTACACCTGCCATTGCTGCAGCCTCCACAGTTAGAGCGCATAAGTCTTCAGGTTCAAGATTATGTAAATCATTTTTTCCACAAGCTCTTGCAATAGTCTGAGCCTCTAAAGTCATAACTTTTAAATAATTGGATAATCTTTTTCCACCAGCTACAGGATCGAACCTTTTCATAAGCTTTGGATCTTGAGTATTAATGCCAGCAGGATCTTTACCTTCATGCCAGTCATCATAGGCGCCAGCAGTTGTGCCTAGTTTTTTATATTCTGCTTGCCATTTGGGATCATTGTCACCAAGAGCAATCAGAGCAGCAGAACCGATTGATACTGCGTCAGCACCTAGTGCCATGGCTTTTGCAACATCCGCTCCGTTTCTAATCCCTCCAGATACTATTAATTGTACTTTTCTATGCATATCTAAATCTTGTAATGCTTGAACTGCAGGTCTTATACAAGCCAATGTAGGTTGACCAACATTTTCAATAAAAACTTCTTGAGTTGCTGCTGTTCCACCCTGCATACCATCTAAAACGACAACATCTGCTCCAGCCTTAACAGCTAAAGCCGTATCATAGTAAGGTCTAGAGCCTGCCACTTTAACGAATATAGGAACTTTCCAACCTGTAATTTCTCTTAATTCTAATATTTTAATTTCCAAATCATCCGGCCCAGTCCAATCAGGATGTCTGCATGCAGACCTTTGATCAATACCTTTAGGAAGTGTTCTCATTTCAGCAACTCTGTCACTTATTTTTTGACCTAAAAGCATTCCACCACCACCAGGCTTAGCTCCTTGCCCGATTACAACTTCAATAGCGTCTGCTTTTCTTAAATCATCAGGATTCATTCCGTATCTAGAAGGAAGTAGTTGATAAACTAAATGTTTAGACTGACCTCTTTCCTCAGGTGTCATTCCTCCATCACCAGTTGTTGTTGAAGTTCCAGCTATGCTAGCTCCTCTACCAAGTGCTTCTTTGGCAGGACCAGACAAAGCTCCAAAACTCATACCTGCAATTGTAATTGGAATATCAAGTTGTAAAGGATTTTTTGCGTGCCTAGTACCCAATTGTACTTTTGTGTTACAAGACTCTCTATAACCCTCATAAGGATATCTTGACATAGAAGCTCCTAGGAAAAGTAGGTCATCAAAATGAGGTAGTTTTCTTTTTGAACCACCACCTCTTATATCGTAAATTCCTGTTTCTGCAGCTCTTCTGATTTCAGAATTGGTATACTCATCAAATGTCCAAGACTGTCTAGGGGTTGTTTTAAATTTATCGCTCATTTGTTAATATTCTGAAACATTATCAATATTAAAGTTATATAATTTTCTTGCGGAACCGTACATTTTAAAATCCTTAGCATCAAGATTTTTTATATCGGCTTTATTTAATAAAGATTTTAAAATTTGCATATCTTTTTTATTGATTTTTTTTTCTTCACAGTCAGCTCCTAAAGACTTAACAGTTCCTCTTACGAATAATTTTGCCTCATAAAGACTGTCACCTAGTGCTTCACCAGCATCACCACAAATAACCATATTACCAGCTTGAGCCATAAATGCGGACATATGGCCAACAGAACCTTTAACTATAATGTCTATACCTTTCATAGAGATACCACATCTTGAACTTGTATTACCATCGACAATAAGAGTGCCGCCATGAGCTGTAGCTCCAGCTGATTGCGAGGCATTTCCTTTGACGTGGACAGTTCCTGACATCATATTTTCAGCAACGCCTGTGCCTACATTACCTTCAATAGTAACAAGTGCTTTTTGATTCATGCCAGCACAATAATATCCGACATGACCTTTTACTAAAACTTCCATTTCATCTTTTAATCCAGCACAAACTGCATGATTACCAGTTGGATTTGTAACAAGATAATTTCTTAAGTTGGACTTAGGATCTAAATTTTGTAAAAGATCATTGACTTCTCTTAAGGTTTTTTTCTTTAGATCTAATTTAATTAGTTCCCCCATGAATAAACAACTCCTGGTTCTGGCTCAAAAATCTTAGCAGCATTAACGCCAGGTAAATGAGCCATAGCCTGAAACTCAGAGGCAATAGCAACATAATCTTTTGTTTCAGCAATAACTGCTGGCTTACAAGCAATTTCATCTCTAACAATAGCAAAACCTTCTCTTGTTCCTGTAATAAAAGTATAGAAACCATCTAAGTCCTTTAAGCTATTCACTAAAGTTTCTTTAAGGGATTTATTTTTAGATAAACTATTCGAAACATAACCAGCAGCTACCTCTGTATCATTTTCAGAGTCAAAAGACTGGCCTTGCTTTAAAAGTTGTCTTCGTAAATTATTATGATTTGAGAGAGAGCCATTGTGGACTAAACATTCATCTTGTCCAGTAGAGTAAGGGTGAGAGCCATTAGTAGTGATAGCACTTTCTGTAGCCATTCTTGTATGACCAATTGCGTGAGTGCCTGAAAATTTATCTAACTGAAAATTTTTAATAACCTCATTAGGATTACCTACCTGTTTAAAAATTTCTATAGATTTTCCATATCCAACTAAAGATACATCTTTTAATTCTGAAGATATAAAGGAAATTATTTTCTTAGGTTCAATATCAGAAACTAAGATCACATGATCAGAATGTTGTTTGAGTTTTAATTTTTTGAATTTTTTTGTAATAGTTTTTTTAAATGCATTGAAAGAATAATTGTTTAAAAGACAAATGGAATATTTGAATTCCTTAGATTTTTTATTCTCAGAATAGATAGCAAAACCAGCACTATCAGGACCACGAGTGGCCATACCTTGCATCATGCCAGTTAAATATTTACCAAGATCTTTTGAAAGTTTTTTATTTTTTAAATATATTCCAACAATGCCACACATATTTACTCTCCAACATAACCATACTCTAAAGCGGCATCTGTAATGCTGTGATAAAAAGAACCACCAAAACTTCTTAGACAAAAGAGTCTAAAAGTTGGATTTTCATCATTAGTAAAATCGACCATAAAGCTAATACCATTGTATGAGGAATTCGCGCAATTATTTTTTTCAAATTCTGAACTATTAAGATTTAAAGGAGTTCCTTTTTTTAGTACATCGATGGAATGCTTCCCTGAGATTTCTATACCAGCTCTTGAATGTGAAAGATCTGTTGTTGCAAAGTCTTCTTCATTAACAGCTTGGGCAATTTTATCTTTTATATTTTTATCAGAAGATACAACGATACAAATGTCAGGACCAGTCCATAATATTCGAGTTTCATTATTATGATTTACAGTAGGATAAGCTTGAGGAAAATTGAGACCGTCTATTTTGATTGAATTAGTATTAATATTACTACTTTTAAATTTTGCTATTTGAATAATAGAAATATTCTTTAACTCTTTAATTCTAATTAGGTCTTGTTTATCTTTTTTTTCATAATCACCAAAATTCCCAATTTGATGGTCATCGTGCAAAGCAGATAAAATTATGTTTGGGTCAACCATTAAACTCTTACTCTTTCTCCCTTAGGATCAACATAGTGAGAAGAAACAACTTCTACTGGTATAGAAATATTTTTAAGAGGATAGACCGCAAACAGTTGCTGCCCAATTTTATTCTTACCGTCTTTTAATACGCCAATAGAGAAAGGATTATTATATTCAACACTCCAACAAGATGAAGATACGTGGCCTAATTTTGGGTTTGGTAGAGAGGCTTTATCGTTTTCAACTAAGTGTGCTCCTTCAGGAATTTTAGTTTTTTTATCAACAGGAACTAATCCTACTAGGGTTTGTCTTAAAGGATCCACATAAGCATTTTTTTCTAATGATCTTTTTCCTATAAAGTCCTTTTTTTGACTAACCATTCCTTGTAATCCAAGGTCATAAGGCACAGCTCTTCCATCTAGTTCAGGACCAGAGACGTGGCCCATTTCTATTCGTAGCGTTGCTAAAGCTTCTGTTCCGTAAGGTTGAATTCCAAATTCTTCTCCAACTTTCATAATTTTGTTCCACATAAATAATCCATGATTAGATTCAACGTTTACCTCATAAGCAAGTTCTCCAGAAAATGATATTCTATATAGTTTTGCATGAATGCCAGAAATTTCAGTTTCAACTAAACCCATAAAAGGGAAAGCTTCAGTAGAAAAATCAACAGAAGGGAAAAGTTTTTTCATAAGATCTCTTGATTTTGGTCCAGCTATTGCAGCACCTGACCATTGTTCAGTCGTTGATAAAACGTTTACTTTTAGTTCGGGCCAAACTACTTGAAGATAGTACTCTAAATGAGATAAAACATTTGCGGCTTGAGCAGTAGTGGTAGTCATATGAAAATGGTTTTCAGAAAGTCTTGTAGTCGTACCATCATCAAATACCATTCCATCTTCCCTGAGCATGACTCCATATCTTGCCTTACCGACAGGAAGTTTCATCCAAGCATTTGTATAAACTCTATTTAGGAGTTCAGCAGCATCAGGTCCTTTAATATCAATTTTACCAAGTGAAGTAACATCACAAATTCCTACAGCCTTACGAACATTCATTGCTTCACGATTTACAGCATCACTCATAGTCTCGTTTCCTCTTGGATAATATCTTGGTCTTAACCAGAGTCCTGCATTTGTAAAAACAACATTATTTTCAACATGCCATTTATGAGTTGGAGTTTTTCTTGTTGGTTGAAAGTGATTGCCTACTTCTCTTCCGACAATTGTACCAATTGTAACTGGAGTATAAGGAGGTCTAAAAGTAGTGTGACCCACTTCAGGAACTATTTTCTTTTGAATATTAGAAACATGTTGGAGGCCGTTTAAATTACTTGTCTTACCTTGGTCTCCAGCCATACCAAGGGTAGTGTATCTTTTTACATGCTCAATTGATCTAAAGCCTTCTCGAACAGCAAGCTCTACATCTGAAACAGCTACATCATTTTGAAAGTCAATAAACCTTTTTGGTTTTTTTCCCTCAGGTAGAGGCATGCACCAAAATTTGTCATGAGCTTGATATGAAGATTCCTTAGAAGTTGGAACGGTAGTATTTTTGTTGTTGGAAGTAATGGAATTAGATAAATCAAAACCTACCTGAAAACCTTCAGCTAAAGATTGTTTTAGTGTAAAAGATCCATTGGCGGAACCAACTGCTGTTTCCTTTTGTCTTTTGTTATTAGGAACAAACGCATCTAAGTCTTCGTCAAACTTTAATTTATTTCCAGCCTGGGAAGATAAATGCACTGTCGGTGTCCATCCTCCTGACATACAAATGCAATCACATTCAATTTCTTCTAAACTTACAAAACTTTCTTTATCTGAATTAAGTTTTCCAATAATTGCTGAAGTAATTTTAAGACGACCTTTAACATCGGCAACACCTGAATTAAATTTAATTTCCAATCCTAATGATTGGGCTTCTTTAACTAGATCACCGTCAGAGTTTTCTCTAGTATCTACAATTAAAGATTTAATATTATTTTTATTAAATTCTATTGCAGCTTTATATGCAGAGTCATTATTTGTAAAAATAATTGGTTTTTTACCTACAAGAGTTCCATAAACTTTCATATATTCTGTTGCAGCTGAAGCTAAAAAAATTCCCGGTCTATCATTATTTCCAAAAGATAGTGGTCTTTCTATTGAACCAGTTGAAACAACAACTTCACCAGCTCTTATATAATGAAGTCTTTGTCTTGGGGTAAATTCACTAGGGTTCTCAATGTGATCACTAACTCTTTCAAACATTACAGTCATGTTATGATCATAATAACCAAATACTTGAGATCTATTTTTTACAATTACATTAGGTAAACTTTTTAAGTGATTAATAGTTTCGTCTGCCCATTCCTTGCCTGATTGATTACCAATAGTGACATTGTCCGTTAAAAGAGATCCACCAAAATGAGCTTTATCTTCAGCTAATATTACTTTAGCACCATTGTTAGCAGCAGCAAGAGCAGCAGCAAGACCTGAAGGTCCAGAACCAACAACTAAAACATCACAATGTTCATAATTATGTTCGTATCTATCAGGGTCTGGTTTAATTGGAGCGACACCCATACCAGCAGCTTTTCTTATTATTGGCTCATAAACACTCATCCAAAAACTTTTAGGCCACATAAATGTTTTGTAATAAAAACCTGCAGGAAAAAATCTGTTTAAGACATTATTAATTTCTCCAATATCAAATTTAACAGAAGGCCAACAATTTTGACTTTTCGCTTTGAGACCTTCAATTATTTCCACTTCAGTTGCCATTATATTTGGCTCAGATTTATCACCTTCATGAAGCTGAACCATTGCATTAGGCTCTTCAACACCAACTCCTAAGAATCCTCTAGGTCTATGATACTTAAAACTTCTACCAACCAAATGAACACCATTAGCTATTAAGGCGGAAGCAAGAGTGTCTCCATCAAACCCTTGATAGGACTCACCATTAAAAGTGAAGTTAACTACTTTATTTTTATTAATTAAATTGTTGTCTGATTGTGTTCTGAAATTTCCAGTCATGGTATTTATAATTCCTCGTCTAATTTTGCTGTATTAAAAATTTCGTGGGTAGCAGTATCTCTTAAAGCTTTGAACCATTGTCTGCATCCTGATACATGGTGCCAAAATTCTTGGTGCTTTCCTCTAGGATTATCTCTGAAATAAACAAAATCATCCCAATCTTTTGTAGAAACTTCTTCACCTAACTTAGGTCTTTTAATAGTTGCATCACCGCCATAAGCAAATTCATTTTGTGATCTCTTACCACAATGAGGGCATTTAATTTCTAACATAAACTAGCCTATCCAAGGTTTTGGACCGACACCCTTTTCATCGAGAATATTACCGGTATGGAATCTCTCTAAATTGAAAGGTTCATTTAATTCATGAGGTTCATTTTTAGCAATAGTATGGGCAAAGACGAAACCAGAACAAGGAGTTGCTTTAAATCCTCCATAACACCAACCGCAGTTTAGGTAAACGCCATCAATGTGCGTTTTGTCAATAATGGGAGTTCCATCCATTGACATATCCATTATACCACCCCAACTTCTTAACATCTTTAATCTACTGAAGTTTGGAAATACAGCTAATCCTCCAGATAATACATGTTGTATCATTGGTAAATTTCCTCTTTGAGCATAACTATTATAACCGTCTAAATCACCACCCATTACCATCTCACCTTTGTCTGATTGACTACAGTAAAAGTGTCCAGCTCCAAAAGTGACAACATTATGAAGAAGCGGTTTCACTGGCTCAGAAACACAAGCTTGTAAAACATGAGCTTCAATTGGTAATCTCATGTTTAGTTTGTCAGCAAGTAAAGTAGTGCTTCCTGCAACACATAAACCAACTTTTTTAGCTTTAATATCTCCTCTTGAGGTTCTCACTCCAGAAATTTTTCCATTTTCAACATCAAATCCTGTGACTTCACAATTTTGAATAATATCAACTCCCATTGCATCAGCTTGTCTCGCATAACCCCAAGCAACTGCATCATGACGTGCAGTACCACCCCTTGGCTGCATTAAGCCACCAACAATTGGAAAGCGGCATGTTTCAGAAAAATCAGCAAAGGGAATCATTTTTCTCACTTCTTCTCTGTTAAGAAGAATGGCGTCGATGCCATTTAATCTCATTGAATTACCTCTTCTTGCAAAGGCATTTAACTGACCATCGGTGTGTGCTAAATTAATAATTCCTCTAGGGGAATACATTACGTTATAGTTTAATTCTTGACTTAAATTTTCCCATAGCTTCATTCCTAATTCATAGAAATGAGCATTTGCATCAAACATATAGTTTGATCTTAATATAGTAGTATTACGGCCTACATTACCTCCACCAATCCAACCTTTTTCAATCACTGCAACATTGGTAATGTTATGTTCTTTTGCTAAGTAATAAGCAGTAGCTAATCCATGTCCACCGCCACCAATTATTATCACATCATATTCTTTCTTGGGTTGAGGGTCTTTCCAGGCTAAATCCCAATTCTGGTGATCGGAAAAAGCGTTTTTGATTAGACTAAATACTGAATATTTTTGCATTATATAATTATTCTTTTTTTAAAAATATATAGATCAATTTTGATTCTTTTATTACCATGTTTCATATTATGGAACACGATTAAATGTAAGAATTGTCATAGTAAAATCAACTCAAAACATTCTATTTGTTTAAGATATGTTTATCTAATAATATCTTTTTTGGAATTAAAGGAGTAGGAAATGACAAAAATAGCAATTATAGGAGCAGGACCCAGTGGCTTAGCGCAATTGAGAGCATTCGAATCAGCTGAAAAAAATGGGGATAAAATTCCAGAAGTTGTTTGTTTTGAAAAACAAGAAGACTGGGGTGGACTATGGAATTATACTTGGAGAACTGGAACTGATGAATTTGGTGAACCTGTGCATTGCAGTATGTACAGATACCTCTGGTCTAATGGCCCTAAAGAGTGTCTAGAATTTGCTGATTACAGTTTCGAAGAGCATTTTGGAAAACCTATAGCCTCTTACCCCCCTAGAGCTGTTATGCTGGATTATATTCAAGGAAGATTAGCAAAGTCTAATTTTAGAGATAAAATTAAATTTAGAACTCCTGTGAGAAGTGTGGTGTTCAATGAAGAAAAAAATAATTTTACAATTACTTCTCATGATCTAAAAAACGACAAAGTGAACGTCGATGAATTTGATTTTGTTGTATGTGCTAGTGGTCATTTTTCAACGCCGAATGTACCTAGCTTTGACGGGTTAGATAAATTTGGTGGGCGTGTTATGCATGCACATGATTTTAGAGATGCATTAGAGTTTAAAGATAAAGATCTTTTAATTGTTGGTACAAGTTACTCTGCAGAAGATATTGCCTCTCAATGTTATAAGTATGGAGCAAAATCCGTAACTATAAGCTACAGAACCAATCCTACAGGTTTTCATTGGCCTGAAAATTTTTCTCAAGTTCCATTAATAAATAAAATTGAAGAAGGAAATAAGATTAATTTCATCGATGGTTCTACTCGAGTTGTAGATGCTATTATTTTATGCACTGGTTATTTACATCACTTTCCTTTTCTTACCGATGATTTAAAATTGAAAACTAATAACTGCTTATGGCCTTTGGGAATTTATAAAGGTATTTTCTGGGTAGATAATCCAAAAATGATGTACCTTGGAATGCAGGATCAATTTTATACTTTTAATATGTTTGATGTGCAGGCTTGGTATGCAAGAGATTACATGATGGGAAAAATTAATCTTCCCAATAAAAATGAAATGCTTAAAAATAATCAGGATTGGAAAAATAGAGAAGAAAAACTTGAAAGTGACGAAGATATGATCTGGTTCCAAGGTGATTATACAAAAGAGTTAATGGAGGCTACTGACTACCCTACTTTTGACGTTGAAGGTGTTAATAAGCTATTTATGGAATGGGAGCATGATAAACACAATGACATAATGGGATACAGAAATAAGTCTTATAAGTCGCTTATGACTGGCAATAAAGCTCCAGCCCATCACACGCCTTGGCTTGATGAATTGGATGACTCTTATGAATCGTACATGAAGAATTAAAAATATATTTTAGTTTTTACTTTTAATTCTAGTTGTTTCTTCCATCCAAGATTTATATTTATAATTCTTATGAAGATTCACTTGGTGTACTAAATTGAATCTATCAATAAAAGAGGGAATATAAGATTCTTCTATTTTTTTCGCTATCTTTTGAGAGCAAAAATTTATCTTTGTTTTTGATTTACTAGCCATAAGATAAAAGTATTTAAAATAAAAAGTATGTAAATTATTTTTTTTTTGGATGAGTTAATTCAATAATTCCAAAAGTAGTTTGGAAATAAATTCAGATTTGTAATTTAGTATTTAAGCTTTAACTCTAGATTTATCCGGATCATAAAAAGGAAATCTCACTACTTTTGCTTTAATTCTTTTTTGATGTCCATCTAACTTACCAATTTCAACTACCGTATCAATAGCAGAATAATTAATATCCATTTTACATAAGGCTATCATTTTTTTTAATGTCGGTGATTTCATCCCACTTGTAATAGTACCTATTTGAGCTCTTCCACCAACTTCATGAACGCAGTCTCCATGCCCACACAGTTCATTACCTTCAATCTCAAGACCAACTAAAGTTCTTTGCGGACTTGCTTTTCTTTTAATTAAGTTATCTTTACCAATAAAATCATCCTCTTTAGATTTTAAAGGCACTGTAAAACTGATACCCGCTTCAAATGGATCTGTCTGATCATCAAATTCATAATTTGCAAAAATAAGTCCAGCTTCAATTCTCACTAAATCCAAAGCGTCTAATCCCATAGGTAAAATTTGAAATTCCTTACCGGCTTCCATCACAGCATCCCAAACTTCAGTTGCATGTCTTGGATGGCAAAAAATTTCGTAGCCTAATTCTCCCGTGTATCCTGTTCGAGACACCATAATAGGAATACCATTTAATTGATGTAAATTACCTATTGTAAATCTAAACCAACCAAGATCTTGAAGAGAGACTTGGTGATCAGGAGTCCAAGTAATTTTTTTCATTATTTCTCTACTTCTTGGCCCTTGAACAGAAACATTGTGAAGATTATCAGTAGAAGACTTAATCCAAACTTTTAGACCAAATTCTTTAGCTTTTTCTCTTAACCATTCCCCACAATACTCGTCACCACAAATCCATCTGAAATTAGTATCAGTCATTCTAAATACAGTTCCGTCGTCAACCATACCACCATGCTCATAACACATTGCTGTATACACAACTTGTCCTACAGCTAATTTTCTAATATTTCTTGTACAAGTTCTTTGCATAAGTTCTTCTGCATCTGGACCTAATATTTCAAATTTTCTTAATGCAGATAAATCCATAATGATAGCTCTCTCACGACATGCTTCATACTCTTGAAGAGCGCCATTATTGTTATATTTAGTTGCAAGCCAAAAACCTTTATAGTCTATTATATTGTCAGTAAGTTTTGAGACTCTTGGATGAAATCCTGTTTCTCTTGTTAATTTTGGTTCTGAGTCTGGCTTCATTCTAAATACCCCTCCTTTACTATAGGGTTTTTTTGGTCTGTAAATTCTAACAAAGATGTCCGTACAATTCCATCCATTAGCGGCATCAATATCGTCTGGACATGCAGAAGAAATACACACTAAAGGCTTAAGAGCTTTAAATAAAATATAGTCACCAGGTCTTGAATAAGGTTCGTCAAAAATGAGAGAGTTGTTACTATCAATGCCAGTATTATAAAATAAATTAACAGCATTCCATCCAAGTCTTTTTCTTACAGAATAGGAATCTAATGCATAATTAAAATTATCAGAACAATTAGGATGACCAAAATATCCATGGTCATCATAAAATTTTGAAGAACAAGCTATACCGTAAGTATCATGATGGCCTACTGTATCTCTGATTACCTCAACTAATGGCTCATGATTTTCTGTAAAATATTTTGAATGCAAACCTGGATTAGAAGTTCCACCCATAATGTATCTAGAATTTGTAGTGTCAATTACAGACTCTTTACCGTTTTGTAAATCTGTTGCATCAAAAGCAGTAAAGTCAGAACACTGCCTACCGAAGACATCTATAATCTGAACATAGTCACCCTCTTCTACTTCGTATGCTTGAGCGGTTTGTCTTTTAACAAATATTTCTTGAATTGGATTTCCAATAGGATCGGGTAACAAATATTCACCTTCGACTCTAGATTTAATTCTTTCAACAATAACTCTCAAATCAGTAGCAGGTATTCCGCTAGAAATAATATCCATATCTCCAGGAGCAGATATAATACAAATACAATTTTCTTGAGCTGTAAATTTTTCCATAGATCCTTTTTCTGCTTCATTAGAGAAAACAAGAGCAGACTGATTAATATTATTAATATCAATGCTATATTTTTTTAATTTTAATCGAGCGACTGTTGCGGACTCACTATCATCATTTAAAATTTTTTGTGTTAAAGAGCCGTCATACTCTTTTTTTAATCCTAATGCTGAAAGGTCATTTTTTCCATTTTTCAAGAAAGTTACAATTTCGGCTTTTTGATATCCTTCAAGATTTAATATGTGAAAGCTATCTCCTGCAGATAATTTCATAGCCATTGAACCATTACCAACTACGGAGTATTGCTCTTGATTATCCGCTAAGGCTGGTAGACCTGGCTCGTAAGGTTTGGATATTGAAGGAATAATCATAAGCTAATCATATTAGTTTTTATTTAAAAAAAAATAGTTAATGTAAGCGATTTTCATAAAGTGAAACGAATTCTTATGTCGTTACACAGATATTTTTGAAAAAATATTTAAAACAATTGCGCCTAGAATAATTAAGCTCAATCCTATAATTCCAGCAACATCTATCTGCTCTTTGTAATAAAAGATACCTGCAAGAGCTATTAAAACAATACCTAAACCTGACCAAACTGCATATATATAACCAATTGAAGAAAAGTATTTAAGGGTTAGAGATAGAAAATAAAAGCATAATGCGTAACATATAACTGTTACAATACTTGGTTTGAGAACAGTAAAACCAGAAGATGCCTTTAGAGAGACTGTTCCGATCACTTCAAAAATTATAGCTAAAATTAGGTAAATAAATTTCATTGATAAAATTTATGAAATACCTAAAAGTTTTTTTTGTCTTTCAGACCAAGTTCGTATCAAATGATCAACAGCTAGACAAATAAATGAAATAAATATTCCAAGCGTTAACGCAACTCCCGCACCATCACTTCTTGATAATGCTCCCATAATAATTTGACCTAGATCTTCAGTTCCAATTAAAGCCCCCAGAACTATCATAAATAAAGAAAAAATGAGTGTTTGGTTTATACCTAACATTATGTGAGGGAAAGCTAGAGGAATTTCAATTGCTTTCCATCTTTGCATTCTTGAAACTCCAGACATTGAGCCTGCTTCATGGAGAGATATAGGAACACTCTTTAAGCCTTCAATTGTATATCTTGTTGCAGGTATTGTTGCGTAAACTATTGCTGCAAGTAAAACTGATGTGTCTGTAATGCCAAATAAAAGTATAACAGGGATTAAATAAACGAAAGAAGGAAAGGTTTGAAAAAAATCACAAATAAAAAGCATAAAAGCTGTTGATTTAGAATTTTGAGCACAAACAGTACCAACGACTAATCCTATGAAAGTTGCCATAATGACTGCGAATGTTGCCATATACATTGTGATAAGAGCTCTATCCCAATATTCCGAAAGAGCTATAAATAAAAATAGTGAGCCTACAACTAAAGAGGATCTAACTCCTCCTACTATAAAACCTGCACCCATAACTAAGATAAAAGTTGAAACTACAGGCATTCCCAAGTAAGCCATTTTCATTGGAACTAAAACATTTGTAATAAGAAATACATTGAAATTATTTAAATAATAAAAAAATGTTTCCCAAATCCAATCGACACCAGCATCTAATATTGGAGAAATACTTATACCTTTTTCATAAGGTACAAAGTATAGATAATTAATACCATTAAAATAAAGACTGCCCCCATAGGAAAAAATAGAACAAATAAATATAATGATAGAAAAAAGAATTAGGTTCTTATTTTTTTGATAAAAATTTAAGTTTGCAAAATAATTTTTTTGCTTATTGGCCCATGCTAGTGAGAATTTATCTAACACAACGGCTATGATAACAATGCAAATTCCTATTTCAGCAGCTTTACCAATTTTTAAAGAATTTAAAGCTAACTTTAAGTTGAACCCTAATCCTTTAGCGCCAATAAAAGATGCAATAACAGTCATAGCGAGACATTGCATAATGACCTGATTAACTCCGATTAAAATATCAGTTCTAGCTGTTGGGATTAAAACTTTAAACAATAATTGAAATT
>CAZFKZ010000039.1:0-16072 GCA_964519035.1 uncultured Rhodobacterales bacterium
TCTGCGTCGCATAAGAATTTCATTCGTGCCATTTTAAGCCTCCCTTAAGCAAGTTCAATTTGACACAATGAGCACTTACTCTCTTGCATCTGGGTTACAACGTCATATCCATAAGTCATAGCTGTGTTTGCTGATTCACCTAATACGTAAGGATCTGAACCTTCTGGATATTTAGACCTTAGATCTTTTCCTTCCATATGACCTCCAAAATGGAACGGTAAGAATGCCACACCTTTTGCAACTCTTTCAGTGACTTGAGCCATCACTTTAATACGAGCTCCTTCTGGTGTTGCAACCCAAACCATTACTCCATTTCTTATGCCTTTATCATTTGCATCAGATATATTTATTTCTACAAACATATCTTGCTGCAATTCTGCAAGCCATGGATTTGATCTTGTTTCGTCTCCACCACCTTCATACTCAACCAATCTTCCTGAAGTTAAGATCATTGGATATTTCTTTGAGTGGTCAACATCTTGAATAGATTTGTATAATGTTGGAAGCCTATAAGCCATTCTATCTGAGTAAGTAGGATAGTCTGCTACAAGATCTCTTCTGTTAGTATACAATGGTTCTCTATGCAATGGTATTGGGTCAGGAAATGTCCATACCTTAACCCTTGCCTTAGCATTCCCAAAAGGTGCACAACCATGTTTAATAGCAACCCTTTGAATTCCACCTGACAAATCAACTTTCCAGTTTGTTTTATCACCTGCAACTTTATCTATTGCTTCTTTTTCTTTGGCTGTTAAATCTTTATCCCAACCTAGTTTCTTAAGCATAGCCATAGTAAATTGTGGGTAACCGTCTTTAATTTCAGATCCTACTGGATAAGAACCTTCAGCTAACAAGTTGTTACCTTCATGCTCAACACCAAATCTCGCTCTAAAACAAAGACCACCTTCAGCTACTGGCTTAGAAGTATCATATAACAAAGGAGTTCCAGGATGCTTCATTTCAGGTGTTCCCCAACATGGCCAAGGAAGCCCATAATAATCTCCGTCAACTTCTCCACCAACAGCCTTTAATGTAGTTCTATCAAAGGTATGTTGGTTTTTCATATGAGCTTTAAGTCTTTCTGGTGACTGACCAGTGTAACCTATTGTCCACATTCCTGAATTGAATTCTCGAGTTACGTCTTCAATTAAAGGCTCTTCATTATTTACCTTTATTTGTTTAAACATACGCTTTTCAAAACCAAACTTTTTTGCAAACTTATACATAATAGTATGATCAGGTAATGAATCGAATGAAGGCTCTATTACTTTTTCTCTCCACTGCAATGATCTATTGGAAGCTGTTACGGATCCATATGTTTCAAATTGTGTAGTAGAAGGTAATAAGTAAACATTATCCGTTTTATCAGATAGAACCGCGGAAACCGTTGGATATGGATCAATTACGACCATTAAGTCTAACTTCTCCATTGCAACTTTCATTTCTTTCATTCTTGTCTGAGAGTTTGGTGCATGTCCCCAAAAAACCATAGCTTTAAGGTTATCGGGTTGTTCTATATTTGCCTTATCTTCTAAAACACCATCAATCCATCTGGATACAGGTATACCTTTCTGGTTCATCAAACTTTTAGTTTTACCATCTTTACCTTTCAATGAAGCAAATCTAGCTTTTAACCAATTATAGTCTTCACCCCATACTCTGGACCAGTGCTTCCAGGCTCCAGCTGAGAGACCGTAATATCCTGGCAATGAGTGAGATAAGATACAAAAATCTGTTGCTCCTTGAACGTTATCATGTCCTCTGAAGATATTTGCACCACCACCAGCAGTACCCATGTTACCTAAAGCAAGTTGGAAAGCACAATAGGCTCTTGTATTATTATTACCATTAGTATGCTGCGTTCCACCCATACACCAAATAAATGTACCAGGTCTATTGTTCGCCATTATTTTAGCTACTCTTTTTAATTGGGAACCAGGAACTCCTGTTACTCTTTCAGTTTCTTCAGGATTCCATTTTTTTACTTCGGCTCTTACATCTTCCATTCCGTAAACACGTTGCCTAATAAATTCTTTATCTTCCCATTTATTTTCAAAGATGTGCCACATTAATCCCCAAATTAATGCAACGTCTGAACCTGGTCTAAATCTTACATACTCGTCTGCATGAGCTGCAGTTCTTGTAAACCTTGGATCACATACTATTAAAGGAGCGTTATTTTGCTCTTTAGCCTTCATTAAATGCATTAATGAAACTGGATGAGCTTCAGCTGGATTTCCACCAATAACAAAAATTGCTTTAGAGTTATGAATATCGTTATAAGAGTTTGTCATTGCACCATAACCCCAAGTGTTAGCAACACCTGCAACCGTAGTAGAGTGACAAATTCTTGCTTGATGATCTCCGTTATTAGATCCCCAATATGCATAAAATTTTCTAAATAAATATGACTGCTCGTTGTTAAACTTAGCAGAACCTAACCAATAAACTGAATCTGGACCTGATTTCTTTCGTATATCAAGCATTTTATCGCCAATTTCATTTATGGCATCATCCCATGACATTCTAGTCCATTTTCCACTGACTAGTTTCATTGGATACTTTAATCTTCTTTCTCCACTTGCGGTCTCTCGAACTGAAGATCCTTTAGCACAATGTGCACCAAGGTTAATTGGACTATCCCAACCAGGTTCTTGACCTGTCCATACACCATTTTGCACTTCAGCGATTACTGTACAGCCAACTGAACAGTGAGTACAAACTGATTTCTTAATGGATATAGCAGAACTCGAGACGGCAGCCGCTACTGGCTTTACATTTGAACCAACTAAAGCCGCTGCAGTAGCTATTCCTCCAACTGCTAATCCAGAACCTTTCAAAAAAGCACGTCTATCGACAACTTTTTCTGTAGCCCTTCCAATGAAAGATGAAGTTTGGGAGCCTATCGCCACCCCTTTCGTCTTCTTTCTAAGCATGTATTCCTCCTAAAATTAATTAATTTAAATTAAAACCTTGCTGTTTCGTAATATGTTTTAACGTGCTTTGTTTTCTGGTAACCGGACCCAGCTTTATTCATTGTTTCATTTGCAGAAGCTGTTTTCGAAACAGAAACTGCAACAGTAGCCGCTGCAGCTGTTAACGCCGCACCTTTTAAAAAGTCTCTTCTACCGTTTTTGGTTTTATTACTTTCCATTTTCTACTCCTCAATATTAAGTTCAACAATTTGAACTTATGAAACGGGGGCCTATCGCTACCCCGTAGCATCCATTTTGAACGATGAACGTTCAATTTCTAAAAATTCTCTTCCTATAGTTCCAACAGGCGCATAAAAGACGGCTATTTTAGAAGCTTCTATGTCTCTCATGAGTAAATCTGCCCATTGACCTAAATGTTTATTAAAAAATTCTTTTTGCTCTTCTATAGAAAACTTTTTAGAAAACTTTCCTAGAATCAACCCTGACATTATGTCAAATAAACTGGCAATGTGATCTTCGGGCTCTTTAACTTCCGCTGATATTTCAATTCCAATTTCTTGCATATCGGTTCGAAGCTTGGCTAAAGGCTTATCTTTTAAAAATCCGGTTAAGTAATATGAAGCAAAGGGTAATATTTCACCCCTTCCAACACCAACAAATATTCTTACGTATTCATCTCTGATCGAATGTAAGTCAAGAGATGAAGCAAGTTTAGATAGTATTTTTATAGCGTTTCCAATAGGTGAATTATCTGATTCTAATAATGTTAGTTGCTTTACCAAATCAGCACTTGGCTCTGTCCTTAAAAGACTAGCCAAAAATGAATACATATCAGCTCTTAGCCGATCTTCTTCATGGATTACAAATGATTTTTTTGTTTCAATCGAATTCAAATTACATCCCCCAAAGTATATTATTACTAAAAAAAAGGAAAAATAAAGGTTTATTTTATGAATGTGTTAATTAATTATTAATGCTAAGTGTTTGTTTTTGCTTGTGATAATCATTCTCATTATCATGAGGCGCTTGGTTTGAATACCATCATCTTCGGTTTAGGCTTTTCTTCAAGCTCAGCTTGAAATTGAATCTCATCAGAACCAGATGTTGTTTTATTAACGGTAATATTTTCTTTAGGAAACTGTTTTTCTTCTTTTATTTTATTAGAGATACTTTTATTTTTTTTATTCTTTTTATGCCCTGAATTTTCTTTTTTTACTGATTCTTTCTTTGGCTCTTTGTTTACGTCATTACCTTTTTTTTCAGTATGCTCTTCTTCAGCTTCATTTTTATCTTCTAAAATATCGCTTAGATATCCCTTTCCAACTTTATATGCCGTTTGCATACCTTCCACAACAGTAGCAGCATCAGTAAAGTCCTCGTGATAATCATTTATCTCTGCATCAGCAAATCTAATAATAGGATTTAATTTCCAAACTCTTCTAAGTGCTATCTGCCTCAATCTATCTGGAACTCCATCCTTAAAAAACAAATCTAGTCCTTTTTCTTTTTTAATTTTATCTGGATTAGGTAAATTAAACTCTTCTAGAAGTTGGTCATCGTTTAATTCATCATATTTACTTTCATCATTAGTAGTTTCAAGCTCCTGTTTTGGAGATTCATTTTGAACGGATAACTCCTTATCATCATCAACTCCTTTATCAGACGATATTATATTACTTTTCTCACTAGCCTTCTTTTTAGACCATCTTGAAATAAAGCTTTCATCAGATTTTTTTTTGTCTTCTTCCATATTTATTTTCTATTCCTTTGTACTCTGAAATTAATTAAGAGTTTTTTTGTTAGTTATACGTGTATCGCCTCCGCGTTTTGTAATGCTATCTATGTTTTTCTTATCTCTCTTTCGTTTTTTAAACTCTTCTGGATGAAAGTGAAATTCTACAAACTTTTCAAGAAGATCTGCAATTGGTCCATATAAAGGTACTTTTTCAACTCTATCTTCTCCACAATCTTCGTAATCTTGAATATGATATGGTGAGAGAGATACCTCAGCTAAATGAATATCTATATCGTCTTCCCTCTTACTATTGATTTCACTTGAATCTTCTGACAAATCTCCGTCTCTAAGAACTATATAAACTGATGGATCAGAGGATTGAAGGTTTTCAGCGTAACCCTCGGCTTCAGATCTATGTAAATCTATTGAGGCTTCAGCAACATATAAATTATTATTAGATTTGTCTTCGACACTAATATCATTAATTAATGGAAAAATTCTAACATCATTGATAGGGGGATAGCCTGACCCACTAGTTACATTTAGAGGAATTAAGTCATTAACTAACCATTTATGACTTTCCCAAATATTATTTATTACCTTTTTTTCAAGAATAATTCGGACTGCATATAATAGATGTTTTTGATTCTCTAAATTTTCCATAAAATTAACAATCTAATCCTAATAAATTAAATTTTAAATATTAACTAGCAATAAAAATTTATAAAAAACAAATTAAAAATTTTTACAAAAGTAAAAATCAATTGACAATTTAAGAAAATTAATTGCCTTATGAGCTGATCTTGGGAGAGATAAAAATGGATATTCTTGATAATAAAATATTAATATGCAACTGCGAAAAAACCATGTCGATAGACGGTGACGAGCTATCAACCTCATGTAAATCTACTTCAAATTGCACTGTGGAAAACAATCTCTGCGGCTCTGATATCAATGTTGTGCTAGAAGCTTTGAATGAAGCTAAAAATAATGATAAAAATTTATTAATCGCTTGTACTCAAGAAACGAAAACATTTGAATTACTTGCAGAAGAAAATAATTTACCCGCACCAACTACTTTTAACATTAGGGAACATGCAGGATGGTCAAAAGAAGAAAAAAAATCAATCCCTAAAATCAGTGCTATCATTCACTCCGCTGTTAAAAATATTAAACCAACACCCAGTTTATCCCTTGAATCTTCTGGGCGCTGTTTTGTTTATGTTGATCATAATAAAGGTGATCAATCAGTTGAAATTGCCTTAGATCTTTGTCAAAAATTATCCAACCATCTTGGTGTGACTTTAATGATTTGTAATTTTAAAAATGATATTTTTTTAGAAGCAAATAATTTTAAAATCACTAAAGGTAAAATACAGATAGCTCGAGGATACTTTACGAAATTCAAGCTTCAGATAAATGGGTTTTCAGAAGCATTAGTTAGTAGCAAATCTGAAATTCAATTTGGAGATTTTTTTGAAAAGGTAGATACAGACTGTGATATAATTATAGATCTTACTGAAAACACACCTATGTTTACAGGTGATAAAAAACGTGACGGATATTTCAGAGCTAGCACAAATAGCCCTTCTGATTTATTTAATATTTTTACTAAAACTATTGAAATGATTGGTCAGTTTGAAAAACCTATTTATGTTAAATTTAATGAGAACTTATGTGCTCATTCCCGTAACAGTATAACAGGCTGTAACAAGTGTTTAGATGTATGCCCTGCTGGAGCAATAGAGACATCAGGAGATGTTATTTCAGTAGACCCCGGAATATGTGGTGGATGTGGTTTTTGTGGATCTGTCTGTCCGTCAGGCGCAATCCAAACTGACTACCCAAGTCTTGATGTTATATTGGGATCACTATCCGGCCTCAGTAATCAGTTCACCTTGGCAGGAGGAAAGAACCCCGCATTAATACTTTTTGACGGTGCATTTGGAAAAGATATGATTAATTTAATAGCTAGGCACGGGGCTGGCTTACCAGCCAATTTAATACCTTATGAAATGCATTCTGTTGGAAGGGTTGGTCATGATCTGCTCGTATCTGCCTTTGCCTTGGGTTTTAAAAAGATTTTTATACTTCTTGACCCTAAAAATATTGAGGAATTTCACTTTCTTCCTAAACAAGTTGAAATTGCCAACGCATTGCTTTCTGGGATAGGTCAAAGTAATAGTGAATCTATTTCTGTGATAGAAGAAAATGATCCTGATTTAGTAGAAAAAGAAATTTATAATAACTCCAATTATACAAAAATTAAACCATCTTTTTTTATTCCACTTGGTGCACCAAGAGGAATTTTAAGATCTGGAATTCAAGGATTATCAAAAAATAATAAAAATAAAAATGATCTTATAAAATTACCTGATGGTTCTCCATATGGAAAGGTAGATGTAAATACTGATACCTGTACCATTTGTTTATCCTGCGTAAGCGCTTGCCCGGCTGGAGCGCTTCAAGATAATCCAGATGCTCCACAGTTACTATTTAGAGAAGATGCATGTCTTCAATGTGGTATTTGTGTTGCAACATGTCCAGAAAATGCAATTTCACTAGTTCCACAATTTAATCTTAATGATGACGCTATGTCAGCATCAGTTATTATCGAGGATAAACCTTTTGATTGTATTGAGTGTGGAAAAACATTTGGAACAACTAAATCTATAGAAAAAATTATTAGCAAGCTATCATCTCATGCTATGTTTCAAGAAGAAGGAAGATCAAAAATTTTACAAATGTGTGAAGATTGTAGAGTAGGCGTAATGTTTACCCAAAAAGATAAGATGGTTGACGTTAAAGATAGACCTAACCCTAGAACAACTGATGATTATTTAAATTAAATCTAAACCAATTTAGCTAAAGGTAAGTTTGTTAAAATATTTTGAGGCTTAAATCTAATAATAGACTTATCATCCATAGATAAACCAACATAAACAGGTTTAGTTTTCATTTCTTCATTAAAACCATCCTTAGCTTCAAGCTGAAATAAACATAATATTTGCTTTAATCTTTCAGGTTCAAGCTCTTTGCCTTGATATAAATCATTAAAAATATTTGTAGACTCACTATCTAAGCCTATATGCCAAGACCATTTTTCATCCTCAATTTTTTGTACTGGTTTAACCGATGTTTCTATTGATAAAAAGTGAAATATCCATTTTTCTATTACTCTAGCAAGTGCATCTAACCCAGGCTTAGTATAGGCCAAGTCAATAGATGTATCAAACTTGTCTGATCTCTCCCAATAATGGTCAGCTGTACTTTCTCTAAGAATATCTATATCGACATCTAACTTGTTTAATTTTTTATTTTCTATTTTATTTTGCTCAGCGTTTAGATTAACAGTTGCTTCATCTGCGACCATGATTTCATCTTCGGCAATAGTAACTATTTGACTTCTAAAAAATAATTCAGCCGCCCTAATCTGCATTGGAAATGCATTTTCATTCAGAATATTTCTTAAAATAATTTGAACCATTTGTTCAACAAATAATGGAGGAAAATTTATCACATGACCTCTAGCTATAGCTAAATAAGCTGACTCAAGTGTAGGATGTTGAGATAAAAAATCTCTAAACTTTAATATTACCTCATAATTAAAAACTACATCTTTATCTTTAATAGCACTTAATTCTTCTTTATTTACTGATGCAAAAGGAGATTCTATTAATTTTTTATGAAGAATTAATTCTGCATCACAAGATTCATCTATTGGTGCCACTTCAACTCTGTAAAAATAAGCCCTCATAAAATCTTCAGTGGGAATCAAGCAACCAGTTTCGTCTTTGTCCAAGAGGTGCCAACCAGATGTTAACCAGAAATCTTTATCACTCATTATTACTATTCCTCTTCAACAAAAGTCCATATTTTTTGTTCTGCGCAGGAATCTGCCTTAGGAAGGTTTCTAAAACTTTCTTTAATACCTTCATCTGTCCATTCCCTTGAAATACTCAACAAACTTCCTAATTCATGGCCCTTACATAAGTCTATCATAAAATCTATTTCTTCAGAGGCTGCTTTAAGAGCAACATCTATAGATGGAGCTCCATAATTAATAATAAAATGTTGACTTAAAGTTTCTTTAAGCTTTAACAACTCTGCCTCTTTAACGTTAACTAAGCTAATTAATGTAGAGAATCCGAAGCTTGGGCATCCAATAAAACCATTAGAAAAAGATTGTTTTATTTTTCCTTTTAAGTCATCTTTGACTAAGTTGTTGAAAGTAAAAGTTCCTACAAGAGCTAATTCACCTTCTTCTGCAATCAAAGGGAATATATTTAGGTCTGATTTATCAAAACGTATTACTTTTGCAAACTTCATCTTAACATTAAATTTCCAAATTTTTCAGTTACATCAATAGGAGCAAGAAATATTTCTTTATCGTTTAATTTCACAATAGCTTGACCATTCTCGTCTAAACCTATCCATGACACTTCTTGTTTATCTATTAATTGAATATTCTTAGTTTCTTCTCTTCTTTTATTCCATACATCTACAACTGACTTAAATCCCTCATCTTCCCATTGACTTATCCAAGCTAAAAAATGTCTAGACATAGATTCTATAGCTCTCGTCCGAGAGACATAACCTCCGCCTTCATCTGCAAGTGATGTTATATCTTTATTAATTTGATCTTCATTAATTTCAATATTATTATTTAATCTTATTTTTATACCAACAACCATCCAATCTGGTATTAAATGATCTTCAGATGTAGGAGCAACCTCAGTTTTTACTAACCCCGCTTCTCCTCTATTTAAGTAGATAAACCCTGGAAATGAGTATGTTACAGCAACCTCAGGTGGAGCTAAAGCTCCAATAGCATCTCCAGCAGCAACCATCATAATATAAAGCATCTGATTACATTTAATTTTTGAAACTTCTGGCGATAAAACTACAGCTAATTCAATATACTCTGAGTCTTCAGCGTAAAGCACCGTCCCAGGTTCGCTATTTGAAGCAACCGCAATTGCTTTTGCAAAAACATCTAAATTTTTTAAAACTGGTATTGCTGTTAGAATTGGAGGTAAGAGAGGTGGATCGTTATCATCTGCGGGATCTGGTTCATAATATAAACTCATAAAACTTCCACTTCTTCAATTTTTATTGATTTAAGTATACTTTTAGCAATGATTCTATAGTTTTTGGATTGAATAGACTCAGGATCAGAAATAATTATTGGTATTCCAGAATCTGATCCTTTTCGAACATCAATAGAAATAGGAATTTCACCAAGCAAATCTATTCCTCTTTTTTTTGCTTCTGCTTTAACTCCGCCTTTACCAAATATGTGATCCACTCTTCCACAATCAGGACACGACCAATATGACATATTTTCAACCATTCCTATAATGGGGACGTTTGCTTTTTGAAACATTGTTAGAGCTTTTACAACATCTAATAAAGCAACATCTTGAGGTGTTGATACAATAACAGCACCCGCTAAATTTACTTGTTGTGCCAATGATATCTGTATATCTCCAGTCCCAGGTGGAAGATCAATAATAATTATATCTAAATTTCCCCATGCTACAGAATTTAGCATTTGAGTTAAGGCAGACTGTACCATAGGTCCTCGCCAAATCATTGCTGTGTCGTCAGGAACTAATAGCCCCATAGACATCAAACTTATTCCAAAATTTTGAAGAGGAGCAACCATGTCTCCTCCAACTGAAGCTGGCCTTCCACTTACTCCCAACATTCTAGGTTGAGAAGGCCCGTAAACATCAGCGTCAAGTAAACCTACAGAATAACCTTCAAGTTTCAATGCTATTGCTAAATTTACAGATGTTGTTGACTTACCAACACCGCCTTTTCCTGATCCAACCGCCACAAAACGTTTCACATTACTTTCAATTACTTTTTGTTTGATTTCATCATCGTTTGATATATTTACTGGCTCTTTTTGTTTTCTCTCATGAGCAGTAACAACAACTGTTGCACTGGTTACACCTTTAATTTTCATAATTTTTTCTTGAGATAGCTTCCTTATTGGTTCCATAGAAGAACCTCTATGAACAGGAACCTCTAGAGTAACTCCAACATTACTTTCTTTAATATTTATATGACTTACTAGCCCAAGCGAAACTATATCCTTTGATTGTGAAGGGTCTTCAACTTCACTCAAAGCTTGTAGAATCAAGTCTTCAGTTATATTAATCATCTTTTTTAGGTAGCAACAAACTAGATGATATAGAGTGATTAAAACTCAATTCCTCAATTTTAATGTGAGCTGTTATATTAAGAGTAGAGCCCTCAATTAATTCACCTTTATCAATTTTTAATTTTATTATATTTTCTAATTCTTGATGGGTTGTAACACCAAGTTTTTTTAAAAATTTTCTAAAACTCATTTCTGATTCAGACATTTCAGACATATCTTTTTTATCTTTCATTTTTGACTCCAAATATTGTTCATTTTGCTTTTGATCATCTGTTTATTACTAAAACACTTTATTCTAATTATGATTTTATAAGTTAGGGTCCGCTAAATGCTCTCTAAGCATATCTATGAATTGAGCAGACATATGCTTTACAAAATCTTCATGGTTATCAATTTCAATTACATTTTTTGCAACATGGGCAGAATAACGCGCAGATGCATATAACATTACATACTTAAGATCCGTTGATTTAATTGTCTTATTTTTGTTATTTGCGAAAGTAATAAAGTGATCAGCTAATTTCATAAAATTTTTCCCATCAAGTGTTTCTTGTTGGGTTAATTTTTTTTCTGAGCTCTCAGGACGCTCATGCCATTTAGGTAATTCCATGTTAAAATCACACCTCCCATTAGTTTTATAATAAACTACTTTTCATATATTTGATAGCATTCAAATTTTCCTATTTTTTTTTAAAACTATATATTATTATAAGAAGTTAAAATATTATGATCTTTGTTTAGGAGAAATTTTATGAATGAAATGTGGTCATTGGATGCAAAAACTGTTTCTGAATTATTTAAAAAAAAAGAAGTTTCAGCTATTGAAATTTATAATGAGACAGTAAAGCGTGTTGAAAAGATTAATCCTAAAATAAATGCTATAGTTGTCGATACTTTTGAATACGCAAAAGAAGTGGCACAAAAATTAGATAAAAAATTAAAAGAAGGTGAGCCGCTGGGCAAACTTGCTGGCGTCCCTGTTACTGTTAAAGTAAATACTGATCAAATTGGTTTTGCTAGTACAAATGGTCTAAGAATTCAGGAAAATCTACTGGCCAAAAAAGATAGTCCTGTAGTTAGCAATTTAAAGAAGGCTGACGCAATAATAATTGGCAGGACAAACACACCTGCTTTTAGCATACATTGGTTTACCAGAAATAGCCTCCATGGGCATACCTTAAACCCTCATAATAATAAAATTACACCTGGCGGTTCTTCTGGGGGAGCTGCAGCAGCAACAGCATCAGGAATGGGAGCTATCGGACACGGGACCGATATAGCAGGATCAATTCGTTACCCTGCCTATGCGTGTGGAATTCATGGTCTGAGACCAAGTTTAGGTAGAGTTCCAATGATAAATTATACGACGCCTGACAGGCATATTGGAGGACAAATCATGGCTGTTTCTGGTCCATTAGCTAGATCTATTAGTGATCTGGAACTTGGTTTGGAAGCTATGAGCATGGAAAATTTTGATGACCCATGGTGGTCTCCTATTCCTCTCTCATTTAATATGCCAATAAAGAAAGTTGCTTTACTTACAAATATAAAAGGTTTGACAATTGACCCAATTTTAAAAGAAGAATTGAAAAAAGCAGCTAAAGCACTCGAAAACTCTGGATGGGTAATAGAAGAACCTGAAGCACCTGATTTTGAAAAAGCAGCTGAATTCCAAGCTGCTCTTTGGCTAGGTGAATTTAGACGAACTGGTGGAGAAGCTATAAAAAAGGAAAACGACCCTGATGCTAATTTCATTTATGAACAAATGTCTAGAAGATGCCCTAATACCAGTTTAGAAAATTTTATGGATGCACTTCAAAACAGAGCGACAATTGGAAGAGAATGGAATAATTTTTTTGACAAATACCCTTTGATACTCTGTCCTATAACAGCTCATTTACCATTTCCAGACCTAAAAGATCTTGAATCACCTGAATCTTTTGATATGGTTTTCGATTCTATGCTTCCACAAATTGCGCCTCCATACCTTGGGCTTCCAGGCTTATCTTTTGCAACAGGGATAACGAGCTCTAATATTCCGTTAGGAGTTCAACTTATTTCCCGAAAGTTTAGGGAAGACGTTCTACTGTCAGCTGGGTATGATCTAGAGAAACATTACCCAGAAATCAAACCTGTAACACCTAAATTCTAAGAAATACAAACTTTTAAAATATAATTTTGAAGACTATTTTATTACTTTTAATAATAATTATGCAATTTATAATATATTAAAAAAGACTTGAAAAATTTTGTTTGAATATTAAGAATGTAAATTGTTTACATTTTATATGATTTAATATGTTTAATTCTAAAATTAAAATAACATATGCAGAGCCTTGGCTACCTTTCCATCATAGGTTCTTAATTCATATTGTAGAACTTTTTTCAGCCAGACTAACTTTAGAAAAAAGATATAAAAAATTTATTACTTTATCTCATAATAAAAAAGGTGCTGCCCTTTGGAAACACGCACTTAATTCTATGGGTATACAAGTGCCTATATTAGCTTCTATTCCAAAAAGAAATAAGTCTAGAGGACTTGTTATAGCAGCTAATCATCCATTTGGTGTTGCAGATGGTGTTTTTCTATCTTGGTTAGCTTCAACTATAGATGTTGATTTTAAAGTTATAGCAAATGGTGTCTTACAACAAGAACCTCTATTAGCTGATAATATACTTCCTATAGAATTCAGTAATAGAAATAATGCAATGCGAGAAAATGTATATACAAGAAAAACTGCTATAGAGTTATTAAAAAATGGCGGGGTAATAGCTATTTTCCCTGCAGGCGCAGTTGCTTGGTCAAGAAAAAAGGGCCTACCTGTAGAAGAAGAGAATTGGAAACCGATGCTTGGCAGATTAATTAATCAATCTAATTGTGATGTCATGATAACTAAATTTGAAGGACAAAATTCTAAATTTTTTCAAATAGCATCAAGATTCAATCAGATTGTTAGACAAAGTTTATATTTATATGAAATTAAGAAAAGTCTAGATAAACCTATGAAATTTAATATTTTGAAATATTTAAAAAATGAAGATATTCCAAAAATGAATGACAAGTCTTTATCTTTGCATCTTCAACGTGAATTAAAAAAAAATGTAAATTTAAGAATTAAATAGTTTACCACTTTTCTTTTTTAGCTCAGGTGGAGCAGAAGGCCTTGTTAAAAAAGTGTTAGCACTCCCAACTTCTAAAAACTTATCACCTGCCTTAACTATTTCTGAGTTAGGTAATTTTTTTAAAGGAGTGTATTTTGGATGATGATGATCTAAGAAAGGATCATTTCTAGCTGCGTTATAACAACATAAAAGGGTCCATCTTCTGTCAGGTGAATTATTTCGATCTGATCTGTGAAGCGTGTTGCAATGAAAGAAGAGAACATCTCCTGGTTCCATTTCACAGTAAACTAATTCAAGATGTTTCTTTGCCTCATCAACACGCTTTAAATCTACACCAACTTGTCCACTCTCAAGAAGAGCATGGTCTATTCTTCCTAGATTATTAGAACCAGACAAAACCTGAAGACACCCATTACTTTTGGTACATTTATCAAGTGCAATCATAGCAGTAGCCATCAATGGAAATAAACAACCATTATTATACCAATAACCATAATCTTGATGCCATTCCCAAGCTCCTCCTTCAAAAGGTTCTTTTGCAGTTATTTTAGAATGATAATGATAAACTTCTCCTCCTAGTAAATCTTCCATTGTATCAACAATTTTTTCTGATCTTGCTGTAACTCCGTATATGCTATCATCAGGATGATTCCAGGCCATCATTTTAGTTATCAGTCCTTCTGAATCTGTTCTATCATAGAAGTGACTTCTCATAGCAGGGTCTTGATTTGATGCATTTTGTAAAAGTTTAGTTTCTTCATCATTAAAAAACTTTTTTACTATAACGTAACCATTTTTATGAAAATGATCACTCTGAATTTTGTTTAAAACCGTAGCCATTTACAAACCCTTAAATATTGAACACATAGATTTATCAAAACATATTTTTTGCATTATTCCAATTGTAAAAACTTGTTTTAATATCTTCTTTACAATCAAATGCATCGAACACTTCATGAAAAAAAGACAATAAATACTTGTTAATTTTTGGATTTTGCTTTGATGGTGGTTTATTTTTTAAAACTTCAACCCACATCACCATAGAACTATGAATGATAGCTATTGGTATAGGGTCAACATTTAAAATAACACCACTTTTAAAATCTTTAATAAGAGTATCATTAAGATTATTATATATCTTTTTTAAAACAATTAATTTCTTTAAAATAATCTCAGAAGTACCGTATACGCTCTCTTCTGTATTAGGTTCTTTCTCCCATTTTCGATTTAATAAATCTTTTATTGGTTTAGGTATTTTTTTTATCTTATTAGCTAAACTATCAAAATCACTATTTATATTATTCAAGTACTCCAAGGTTTCATCGTTATTGTTTAATTTGAATTTTTCACCAGATTTATAAGAGTTATAAATTACAAACATTCTCCTAGAATTTTCTATTAAATTAGTTAGAGATAATTTGACAAAAATACTCTTCCTAGCTGACTTCAAAGTATTTCTTAATTCAGCCTCTATTTGTTCTTGTTTTTTCATAACTATAATTTCACTTTTAATAGTTTTGATTAATAATTTTTAGTGCAATTAAATAAGGTATTCTTCATACAATCTTCATAGAGCTGTAATCCTTTGTTTTTTTCATTGTCGCTCATTTTTTTACTAAGCATTTCAATATTTTCGCGAGCACCATTTATATTTAAATCTGCTGAAAGGCGCCACCATAAGTAAGCTTTAGAATAGTCTTTTTGTATCCCATTTCCGAAAAAATACATCGCACCTAAATTAATTTTTGATAAAGGGTGTTCCCTTAGACTGGCATACTTGAACGCTTTATATGCTAGAGGATAATTTTTTTTAACTCCTTCACCTTTGTTATAAGAGTTTCCTAAAGCATAGTTAGCTAGAATATTGCCTTGTTCTGCTGAAAGAAAAAACCAACCAAATGCTTCATTATTATTAATTAATACACCCAAGCCTTTTTTATACATAATTCCTAGATTATATTGAGCTCTATCGTCACCTAAATTTGCATCGTAACTCAAGTAAAACAATGCTTTTTTATAATCTTTATTTTCTAATGCCTCATAGGCTCTCAAATCACTACTAGCATAAGCTGTTGAACTATTGATTATAAATACTAAAAAAAATAA
>CAZFKZ010000040.1:0-15136 GCA_964519035.1 uncultured Rhodobacterales bacterium
CCGCAGGAATGGATATTACAACTGGAGACGCTAATACTGTTGTGGGTTATGAATCTGGAAAAAATATTAATACAGGAAGTTACAACACCGCTTTTGGTTCAGAGAGTTTAAATAATTTAGTTTCTGGATCTAAAAATACAGCGGTCGGATACAGGGCTGGTTATGATAATACAACAGGTTCAGGAAATGTGTTTATAGGTAATGAAGCTGGGGCAACTTCGGGTAACGTTTCAAATAAATTATATATAGGTAACAGCTCTGGAAGTACTCCTTTGATTTATGGAGATTTTACTAACAAGATTGTAACTATTAATGACAATTTAACAGTCGCAGACGATTTAACTGTTGCCGGGGATGCTACTGTAACTGGAAGTATTTCAACTTCATCTGGAACTATATCAACTCAATCTGGTAATATTACAACTAATTCTGGCAATATCACAACTTCTTCCGGTAACATTAGTGCAGCAGGCGCTGGTAGTACACTAACAATTGGAAGCACTACTTTAAATTCTACAGAACTCAGCTATATAGATAATATTACAGCAGGAACTGTGTTAGCTAGTAAAGCTGTTGTCGTTGATAGCAACAAAGATATTACTGGGTTTAGAAATATTACAGCCACAGGTACTATTAAGGCAGATACTATTCAAGCTAATACAATTAAAGACAGTAATGGAGATAATTTTTTATATAAAGATACTATAAATGATGTTGTTCACATTGGTTCAAATTCAATGTTATTTTATGATTCATCAACATATGGTAAAGATATTATGGCCTCTTCTACTGGACAAATACAAATAGGTAACAGCCTATCAGATACTACTACAGTTATGGGTGATTTAATAATACAAGAACCAACTGCTGCAAACCACGCATCTACTAGAAGGTATGCAGACAAAGTAAGTCTTATGGCTGCTTCTTTAGATACAAAACTTCCTTTGTATGGAAATAAACATGCATTAACTCTGAGTGGCGCTTCTACAAATAATGAGACTGCTTTTGGTGTAAATTTTGTTGGTATATACGATGGATTACATTTACCTATGGATATTTCACTTGGGTCTGCTTTTTCTGGAGAATATAGTATGGGTAAATTATCAGTAGGATTTTCATGGTAAAATTATTAATAATATTTTTTCTTATTTTTGGTTTTTCTTTCAAATCTGATGCCAAATCTAATAATTTGTTTTTTACAGCAGCTCAAATTATAACGTATTGTAAAAGTGACAATATATATGAACAAGGTATTTGTGACGGATATATAATATCAGTTAATGATATGATTTATACATTAGACAAAAAAACAACTGAATTATGCATTCCTGAAAACATATCAATCAAAAATCTTCGATTATCTGTTATCAATTTTATTATAGATAATGCTCAACTAATGAGTATTGAAGCAAATAAAGTTGTTGGACAATTTTTTATAAATAGCTTTCAATGTAACAAATAAAACTATATAAATTTAAATTCCTTTGAAAGAAATTCAATTATTTCATCTGATTCATAAATCCATTTATTTTGTTTGTTTCCTAGTTCCACTTTAAGGCAAGGAACTTTTAATTTCCCTCCATTTTTGATTAAATATTTTTTATGATTTTCTTGTTTTGCATCGATTAGATTTATATTTAAAGATTGTTTTTTAAAAAATCTTCTAACCTTTACACAAAATGGGCATGCATTGTATTGGTAGAGCTGATATGATTTTGTTACTTTATCAATATGGTTTTGTTGCTTAGTTTCTCTTATTATAGATTTAGGGCTAAATATCATATCTAAAAAAATAATTATTCGCCCCAAGATCCATCTAATTAACTTCATAATTACATCCAAAAAAATTTATATGTATTTATACCTATAATTTCTATTTAATTAAATAAATTTATTTTTAAGACGTATAATTATATGAAGTTATAGTAATGGGATTAATAATGACTAAATTTATACAATTAGCCACTCTTTGCTTTTTTTTAGCAAGTTGTCATCAGAGTTCTTCCTATGTATCTAGGTATGGACAAAGTATAGTTTTAAATCCAAATCAAACGCAAACAACCTTAGATAAAACTGAAACCGTTTCAGATCAAAAATTGGCATCACTTGTTAAACCTAAAATTAAAGAAAAAATTAATAACCCTGTTACGCAGTTAATAAATGATGACATTAATTTCTCATCAACTAAATTTTTAAAAGGCAATGCTGATTGTATAGAAATTATCAGAGTTAAGGTTGGCGGTAGTTTAAGTTATGATGAGTTAATGAGTGAACTAAAAAAACGTGCCCATACTATGGGAGGAAATGCCATAGGTATAAGTGATTTAAAAGAGAAGAAAGAAATAACTTTTACCAATCAAAGAAGGGCTATGAAAAACACTAAAGAATTAGTTAATACCTTAGTCAAAGAAACCAGTTTATTATCTTATGTAACAGCTGATATATTTAAGTGCAAATCAGAAATTTAGTTTAAAAGTTGTCATAAATTTTTAATAGAGTTAAATTATATATATGAGAATTTATATAATTTTATCCTGTTTTTTTCTGCCATTTATTTTAGCATATCTGATAAAAAAAACAGACATAAGCTGGTATATTTATACAACTTTCTCAATAATATTAATTGTAATTATAAGCTATTATCTGGGAAAGACTGACAACAAAAATCAATTTTCTTTGAAAAAGGCAATTTTTAAAACTAGATACGAAAACAAAGATTAAACTAGGGAATTAACTATATTCATTGCTATAGCTGTACCACTAATTGCAGAGCCAATCATTATAGCTCTATCACCCCATTGCATCCCAACATAAATCCATCCAACAGTACTAATAAGATAAGCCAATTGTCCATAAAGTAAAAAAGATGCACTAATCAAAAAAACACCAGCAACAGCTAATAGCATCGACATCCACTTAACATACCAATCAGTTGTTCCCGTTGGAGTGGTAGGTTT
The DNA here is from genome assembly GCA_964519035.1 of uncultured Rhodobacterales bacterium. Lineage (GTDB taxonomy): Bacteria > Pseudomonadota > Alphaproteobacteria > Puniceispirillales > Marisalimonadaceae > CAJJBL01. The sequence goes on from CAZFKZ010000040.1 coordinate 2,958, forward strand.
TATTTCATCATATTCAGTCTGCAACTCTTCAAGTTCTTGCTTTAGTCTTCTCTTCTCATGAGATAACTCCATAGCCAATCTTCCCGCTTTTGTCATCGCACTTCCTGCAAGAGGAGAGTTAGCTTCATTAACTTGTTCTGAAATCAACGTTACATTTTTATCTGACATGGTATTATTCCGCTAAATTAATTAAAAAAGCATGCTATGTAACAATTAATTACAATTGTCAAAAAGTAATTTACAATTTCTTCAACTATATTAAATTAAATAATTAACAAGTAAAAGGAGCTGATAGATGAAGTGGGGAATTGGTAACTTATTATACATTCATATTGCTCCTGAAGGGTCTGCTGATATGGTGGAATTAGAAGAAGCTGAGTTAGTAACAGGTAAAGGTATAGTAAATGATAGATACTATAATCAAAATGGAACATACTCAAAAATACCAGATATAAGAGACATTACACTCATAGAAAATGAAGCTTTAGAAGCATTAGCTTCAAACCAACCGCCTCTTCAAGAAAAACCTATAATATTAAAACCAATTGAACATAGAAGGAATTTAACAACATCAGGAGTACCTCTGAATTATTTAGTAGGAAAAAAATTCCAAATTGGTGATGTGATTTTAAAAGGAGGTAGGTTAAATTTTCCTTGTAAACATTTAGCAGATCTACTTAACAAACCAGTAGTATTACCTTTGTATAATAGATCTGGTTTGAATTGCTCTATAGAAAAAGGAGGAATTATTAAAAAAGGTGATAAAATTATCCAGCTTGAGGATTAGTATTATATAAGAGATATACCCCAACCACTTAATCCTAACAGAAATACAGCTAACCATTGAGGTGTTTTTGTAAAAAATAGAATCAAAAATGCAAAAGAAATAAGAAGTAAATCTTCTTTGCTTTTTAAAGTTGATGAAATAATAGGATTATATAACGCAGCTATTAACAAACCAATCACACTTGCATTTACTGCTTTAAATGAACGTTTAATAAAGCTAACTTTTCTTATTTCCTCCCAAATTGGTAAAGTTCCTATTATTAATAAGAAAGATGGTAAAAAAATAAAAAATAAACAAAATAATCCCATTAACCAAGAATGTAATCCACTATTTAAAAAAATTCCTAAATATGCTGAAAAAGTAAATAAAGGCCCTGGTATTGCTTGAGATGCACCGTAACCAGCCAAAAAAATGTCTTCATTAATCAACCCAGATAAAACTAGTTCAGTTTGTAATAATGGAAGGACAACGTGCCCTCCTCCAAACACTAGAGAACCAATTTTATAAAAGCTATTAGCTACTTTTATAAGTAAGTTGGTATCAAATATTTGATTGAGTGAAGATAATAAAATTAAAAAAGCAAAAAACAAAAATAATGGAAAACATTTCCAGATTTTAATATTAGAAAATTTAAAAATTTCTTTATTTTCTTTAGGATTATTTTTATAAAAAACAAACCCTAAAATAGCACTTACAATTAAACATAAAAATTGATTGGTTGAAGAAGGAAAAAAAATTAAAACTATTGAAGTTGTAATAGCAAAAACATAACCAAGGTTATCTGTTAACAAGTTTTTTCTCATTCCAATAATTGCTTGTAAAACAATTACAACAACTATTGCTTTTAAACCTTGAAGCATTCCAGTTGAAATTGAATTTTGAAAATTAATAATAGTATAACCAAAAATAATTAAAACCAAAGCAGATGGAGTGGTAAATCCTATAAAAGCTAAAAGAGCTCCACTTATACCCTTTAATTTATATCCTATTGACATACCAACTTGACTTGATGAAGGCCCCGGTAAAAAATTACATAAAGAAACCATATCTATGTATGTTTGTTCATCAATCCATTTTTTATAATGAACAAATGTATTCCTAAAATATCCAATATGAGCTATAGGACCTCCAAAAGAAGTTAGCCCCAATAAAAAAAATGAAGTTAGAATATCAAAATGACTTATCTTATCAACTTCATTTAATTTCAAAAACTTACTCACTCTTTTGTTTGATTAATTATACTATAAATACATTATAATACTTAAACTTTCTGATTATTTTATTACATTGATGAAATAATTGTTTTATTGTTAGTTTAGATAATCTGTAAAGGGAGATGAATTAATAATGATAAAAATTCTGTTTTTTTATTTAAATTTTATTTTATTTTTTAATCTATTTACCACTTCTTACCTTTTGGCTAATGACGGAGCTACAGGAATAATAAAAGAGAGAATGGATAAATTTCAAAAAAGTAAAAGTCTTATGAAAGAAATTAATAAAGGTTTGCAAAATAATAACTTTTCGATCATTACAAAATCTAGTGAAAAACTAGTCGTTTGGGCACAAGAAATGGAAAAGTATTTTCCTGAAGGAAGTGACATCCCACCTTCTAAGGCCTCTTCTGATATTTGGAATGATCCTGATGGTTTTAAGAAAGCTATCAAAAATTTTGAATTAGCTTCTTTAGAATTAAGTATGAAGTCACAAAATAAAAATATGGATCAGACAATTGCCTCATTTCGAAATCTTGCAGGAACTTGTAAAGGTTGTCATCAAAAATATAAAAACTGATTATAAAATACCTTAAGAAGGAGATAGATATGCAAGGGGTTGTTTTTTTAGGAAATAAAAAATTAGAAATTCAAAATTTTTCAGATCCAAACCCTGGTCCAGATGATGTCATTTTGGAGATTCAGGCTTCAGGTATGTGTGGAAGTGATTTGAAATTTTATAGAGCATCAGGAGGTCCATCTTCACTAGGTCTTGGTGGAGATGACAAACCTGTTATTGCAGGACATGAACCATGTGGAATCATTGTAGAAGTTGGATCTAACGTTCATAAAAATTTAGCTTATAAAGGAATGCGAGTTATGCAACATCACTATAAAGGTTGTGGTGTGTGTCCTCATTGTTCGACTGGGTGGCAACAATTGTGTGTTGACGGTGTTGAAGTTGTTTATGGAGTAACAGGTAATGGTGCTCATGCCAAATATATGAAATGCCCTGTCAGTACTTTAGTAGCGTTAAGAGATGATATTTCATTTGTTGCTGGTGCTGCAATATCTTGTGGAACAGGAACAGCTTGGGGCGCATTAGAAAGATTGGAACTTAAAGCTAGTCAAACAATTGCAATATATGGGATGGGACCTGTTGGTTTGTCTGCTGTAATGTTAGCTCATAAAATGGGTGCTAGAGTTATAGCTCTTGATACAAACATTCAAAGATTAGAAAGATCAATTGAGTTTGGTGCTGATAATATTTTAAATCCTTCAAAATCTTCAGATATAATTTCTGAAATAAAAGACCTTACTAATGGATTAGGTGTCCATGCTTCTATAGATGCATCATCTTCACCGATTGCAAGATCTAATGCTATTAAATGCGTAAGAACTTGGGGTAAGGCATGTTTTGTTGGAGAAGGCGGTGATGTTACAATCGATGTGAGCAATGATCTTTTAAGAAGACAAGTTACATTAATAGGAAGCTGGACGTTTTCTAAACATGGTCAAGCGGAGTGTGCTAACTTCATAGCTGAAAAGAATATTAATGTAGACAAATTATTTACTCACACTTGGTCTCTTAACCAAGCCAAAGAGGCTTATGAACTTTTTGACCTTCAATCCGATGGTAAAGGTGTTTTTATTCCTTAATAAAAAAGTAATGTTAAGATTTATAATAATTTTTCCATGGGCCAAAATGTAAACTTAAAGCAATGAATGTTCCATAAATTATTAAACCGAAAGACATGGTTATGAATAACAAATAAGGGCTAGCTATATTCATATAAAATAACGAGAATGTAACAATCACTACAAATAACAACCTTATTAAAGTTCCTATTACTGGCCAAAATAAAGTATTAAAAGCCTGACAAGTAAAATATAACCCCAATCCTAATGCAAAAAAAATATAAAATGGAGCTACTATTTCTAAATAGCTTCTTGATGTTTCTTTTATAATATTGTTATCAGTAAAAAAACTTGACCAAACGTCTGGATATAGAGAAAAAAACAATCCAATTGAACCTACTATAAAAACAGAAAAACTTGTTCCCTTCCAAGTCATTATGACAGCTCTGTTATATTTTTTAGCTCCGACGTTTGCACCTGCGATTGCTATCAAAGCACCACCCACTCCAAATATTACAGGTATCAGCAATAATTCCAATCTAATAGCAATTCCAAAACCTGCGGTCCAATTAGTTCCAAATGTTCCAATAACTGTAATACAAAACATAGCCAAAGCTATTGTCATAATTGACTGACAACTAGCAAGGGAACCAGATTTAATTATAGGAATTATTCCACTAACATTAAAAATATTTTTAATCTGAAAGTTATATGGATGTTTGCCAAAACAATAGAATGTTATAATAAAAACAATGCCTACAAAATAACCTAAGAGAAAAGAGATTGCCGACCACTCCAGTGAACTTAATACAAATAAGTTATTAAATAGTTTTACATTTTCTAATATTATTAATTGACCATTATCATATTCAAAATTCATACTAGCCGCAATCATATGAAAAATAAGCACTATTAACCATCCTATTGCAGGTATCTTAGTGTTACCACTCCCTCTAGTTACCGAGATAATTATATTAAATAACCAGACAAGAACTATGCCTCCTAATAAAATTTTTCCATATGTAAGGGATAATTGAGCAATTTCTTTATCTACTAAAAAAAAATTAAAAAATGTATCAGCCAAGCCAAAAAACAAAGACATCATAAAAATGGAACCAGCCAATGCAATAATTATAGCAGATCTAAAAATACATTCTGCACTAAAAGTATCTTTCCGTCCAAAAGCTCGAGCCGTAGCTCCACTAATAGCGCCTCCAAAAGCTCCATTTGATAACATACTTGTCAGCATAAATATTGGAAAGACATATGCCACACCGGCTAATTCTGAAGTACCAATTTGACCAACGTACCAAAGGTCAAATATTACAGTTAAAGACGCCGTTATAGTTGAAAAAAGATTAGGGATAGCAAGCCTAAAAAAGATTTTAGAAAAAGGTAATTCAGTTAATCGACTTGAGTAATCACCTTTTTTCAAAGATTACCTTTCTTAGCTAAGCAATATACTCAGTTGCTTTATGATTGTCATGTCTAGATCTAACTAAAGTGCCAGGTCTTTCTGAGGTTGCATCACCATTTTGGTAGGTAATTTTTCCTGAAACAATCGTGGCCACATAGCCATAAGTGTGTTGCATTAACCTTCTACCGCCTGCTGGCAGATCTTGAACCATAAATGGATCAGATGATCCAATTTTTTCCCAATCAAGAATATTTAAGTCAGCTTTTAATCCAACTTTTAAACAACCTCTGTCTTTTAAACCTGCCGCAGATGCAGTATCTGAAGTTAGTCTTCTAATGGTTTCTTCCATTGAAAAAACTTTCTTTTTAACTGACCAATATGAAATAAGCCAAGTTGGATATCCTGCATCTAAAATAAATCCAACATGTGCTCCACCGTCACCTAAACCCATAATTGCATTTTTATCTTCAAGCATTTTTTGACAAACACCAAAAGTATGATCAGCATAATTTACTAAAGGCGCGTAGATAAAATTATTTCCATCATTTTCCAACAGAATTTCATACGCAAGGGCAGCTGCAGTTACATTATTATTTTTTCCTAATTCTTCAATTGAATCTTCAGGAGCAGGGTTATAGTTTGGTGGAGAGCCAAACCGATACATTTTTGAATATCCTATTCTATTTATCAATGGGAATGTACTTCCTTTGATTGGGTCTTCAGATAAGATCTTATCTTTTATATTTTGTTTTCTCATTTCTTTAACTCTTTCATGAAGAGGTAAATGAGATATTGATTTATATGTTTGTGTTCCTGAGAAAGGATTTTGACTTCCGTTTAATCCTAATAACAATCCAATAGGTCGAGGAGTAACAACAGGCCTTATAGGCAAACCTTCTTTTTGTGCCTGTCTTGCCATAGCCATTAAATCTTCCCAAAAGTCTGGCCTATCATGCCTTTGAGTACAACTAAAAACAACTGGCCTTCCTGATTTTTTTATAATTCTTTTTAAAACTTCAAATTCAGTTTCAGGGTCAGGTTCATTCCAGTCCGATACAATTTCTATAAATCCAGCACCAGCATCAGACAAGCCCATTGCTATAGCTGTTAACTCATCTTCATGTGCTCTTAAGGTTGGGGTGAATTCACCTTTTAAACTCTTGTGACTTATTGTTCTAGAGGTAGAAAAACCAAATGCACCAGCCTCAACTGCTTCTTTTGAAAGTTTACGCATTGTTGCCATATCTTGATCATTTGCGATTTCATGATTTATAGCTCTTTGACCCATAACATAAACTCTTAAAGCAGCATGTGGGAGAAGAGCACAGACATCTATATCTAATTTATTTTTTTCTAACGCTTCCACATATTCTTTAAACGTTTCCCATTGCCAATCTAATCCTTCATGCATAACTGGAGCTGGGATATCTTCTACACCTTCCATTAACTCAACTAATTTAACTCTATCTTCTTTTTTACAAGGAGCAAAACCTACACCACAATTCCCCATAACAACAGTTGTCACACCATGAATAGAGGATGGCTTTAACTGACTATCCCAAATTGCTTGTCCATCATAATGAGTATGAATATCAACAAAGCCAGGAGAAACCACTTGATTACTCGCATCTATTTCTTTATCGGCTTTACCCGAAAACTGCCCAATGGCTGCTATAATTCCGTCTTTCACAGCAAGGTCACCGACATAGGATTCTTTGCCAGTTCCGTCAACAAGCGTTCCATTTCTAATTATTAAATCATAATCACGTGAACTTCTATTTACACCATCCATTTGAATATACCTCCCAATTTATATATTCTGTTCTTTTATCTTTTTTATGTCAATAATTGATTTAACATGTGAAATAAAATGTTAACTTATAATATTCTGTTTTCTTAGCTGCTGAATTTGTAAATCTGTAATCCCTATTTCTCTTAAAACATCATCTGTATTTTCACCCACTAAAGGTGCTGATTTTTTTATTTTTCCAGGCGTTTTACTTAATCTTGGAAAAGTTTGATGCATGAGTATATTTCCAAATTCTGTGTCTTCATGCTCTATTAATACTTCTCTATCCAGAATATATGGATGCTCAACTAATTCAGATATATCCAAAACTGGCCCTACAGTAACACCGGCGTCTAAAAAGATTTTCAAAAGATTTTCTCTATTAGAGCTTCTCATAAATTTAGAGATAACATCATCTAAATCGTCATTATTATTTAATCTATCAGTATTAGTTAAAAATCGATGGTCAGTTATTAACTCTTTTTGTCCTATAGTTTTGGCTAACTTTTCCCACATAGACTGCATAGATGCTGATAGTGATATATATTTATTGTCTTTTGTACGGTATATGCCTCTTGGTGCAGCAACATTACTTCTATTACCCATTCTTTTTGGCGTATCTCCTGATATTTGATAACTTGCTGCCCAAGGACCTATAATAGAAAAAAGAGGTTCAAATAGTGAGAGATCTATTACTTGTCCACCTAAGTCATTTTTTTTTGATGCTAAAATTGCCATTAAAATAGCACCAAAACCTGTAAGACCTGCTACCATATCAGCTAATGCTGTCGGAGGAAGAAGTGGTCCCTTACCTTTTTCTCCTGTCATTGAAGCAAAGCCACTCATGCCCTCAACTAGAGATCCAAACCCTGGTGCATTTTTATATATCCCCGTTTGACCCCAACCTGAGATTCTTAGAATAATAATTTTATTATTTAACTTTATTAATTTTTCTGGTCCAACACCCCATTTCTCAAGTGTCCCAGGAACAAAGTTTTCTATAAAAACATCTGCCGTTTTTACTAGTTCTTCTAGTAGATTCAAACCTTCTTCTTCTTTTAGATTTAAGGCAATACTTCTTTTATTTCTTGAATAAACTGCCCACCAATGCGAGATACCATTTACTTTCCAATTTCTGAGATCGTCACCTTTACCAGGTTTTTCAATTTTAATTACATCTGCTCCAAAATCAGCAAACATGTGGCTTACCATGTTACCTGCAGCCAAACGTGACAAATCTAAAACTTTAAGGTTTTCTAGAGGTAACATTATAGATTATCCATTCATTAGGATTAGACTTCATTATTTTCTATTTTTATTTTTCTAAGTGATTTTAAAAGAAAATTTCTTTTTTTAGCTCTTTCTTGAAGTTGATCTTCAGGAAGTATTTTTCTTCTTTCTTGCTCTAACATTTCACCAGCTTTATCAGACCAATCTGGAAGTTTAGTTTGTGTTTTTGCCATATCCATATACATAGGGCCATAACGAGCCATATAGTCTCTTATGCCTCCAGGAGCATTAAGATCTATCGTTTCGAAAGGCCCCATAAAAGCCCATCTTAAACCTAATCCGTCTCTAATAGTAGCATCAATCTCGTCTGAGCTGGCATAACCATCAGAGTAGAGTCTAAGAGCTTCATTTAACAAAGCGCCTTGAAGCCTGTTTAAAACAAAACCATCAATCTCCTTTTTTACATTTACACTAGATGCCCCAGATATATCAAATACACTTTTGGCTTTTTCTATAGCTACGTTTGAAGTGTTAGGACCTGGACAAATTTCAACGCATGGAATTAAATGCGGAGGATTGGCGGGATGAGCAATTATACATCTATGTTGTCCTTTTAAATTTTGAGTAATAGAAGAAATAGGCATTGCTGAAGAAGAGGATGCGATTATAACATGATCTGGGGCTAAGTTATCTAGTTTAGCAAATAACTCTTGCTTAATATTCAAGATTTCAGGAGCACTCTCTTGAATGTACTCTACACTCTTACATAAATGTTCTAGTGTTACGCCAATAGAAATTCTACTTAAACTATCTTCAACATCAATATTTTCATCAATACTTTTAAGCTCTTCAAGAAAAAGCGTTACTCTTTCAATAAATGTGTCAAAAACGTTCGGAAAACTGTCATGAACATAAACGTTTAAACCACTCTTAGAGAAAATAGCTGCCCAACTAGCTCCAATCAACCCACCACCAATTACACCAACATTCTTCATTATGTTTCCTTTATTTAAAGTAAATATATTAACATTTAAACATTATACTTTAAGTGGATCTATAATTTAAATGATTTTTAATATATGATTGAAATTTAATTATATAATAATTACTAGGTGAATTTAATGGGTCAATTAGTCAACGGTTTATGGGTTAAAGGATCTGTTTCAAACAATGATAAAAGTGGAACCTTTAAAAGAGTAGATAGTGTTTTTAGAAATAATATTGGAGTAGATGAGAAGGTATATACTCCAGAGTCTAATAGATACCATTTATACGTCAGTTACGCATGCCCTTGGGCTCATCGAGCTCTTATTTTTAGAAAATTAAAAAATCTTGAAGATCATATAAGCGTAGATGTTGTCCACCCAGATATGCTTGATATGGGATGGTCTTTTGATACACGCTTTTTAGGCTCTACTGGAGACACACTTCATCAAAAACAGTACGTCCATGAGATTTATCAGTTAGCCGATAAAAATGTTTCATCTAAAGTAACTGTTCCTATTTTATGGGATAAAAAAACTAATACTATTGTAAATAATGAATCAGCAGAAATAATCAGAATTTTAAATTTTTCTTTTAATGATATCTCAAATAATCATGATGATTACTATCCAGTCAATCTACAAAACGAAATTGATGATATTAATGAAGTGATTTATCAAAATATTAATAATGGAGTATATAAAACAGGTTTTTCTAAAACTCAGTCATCTTACGAAAATTCTGCAAAAAAATTATTTGAATCATTAGACATGATTGAAAATAAATTAGAAAATCGAACGTATTTAGTTGGTGATATTATGACCGAAGCAGATATAAGGTTTTTACCAACTTTATTAAGATTTGATTGTGTTTATTACTCACATTTTAAGTGTAATCTGAGGAAAATTAGCGAGTATAGTAATATTAGCCGTTATCTAAGAACATTGTTTAAAAACAATGCTGTTAAATCCACCACAAATTTTGAACATATAAAAAGACATTATTATTTTTCGCACGAACACATAAACCCTTATAGAATAATACCTATTGGCCCAGAGAATGTTTTTTAAAATATAAAGACTAATTATATATTATTTTTCTTTGGAATATTTAAAACAAGCTTTTCCAAACTCTTCAAACAAACATTTATTTAATTCGTTTTTTTCTGGTTCGTATTCAGCATGCCATTGAACACCAACAGCAAATGATGGATGCTCAGGAATGCTGATAGCCTCAATAACATTATCATCCGACTGAGCTTCAATTTGTAACTCTTTTGAAAGAGTATCTATTGCCTGTCCGTGAAGTGAGTTTACTAAACAATTACCTTTTCTTATTAATTTAGAAAAATAACCATCTTCAACAAAATTAATTCTATGTTTTAATGTAAATATTTGCTCCACAGTCACGTCTTCACCTCGTGGCATACGATGGTCATTTTTATTAGGTAACAAATGAACTCTATAATGAAGAGAGCCACCATAAGCTACGTTCATTTCTTGAATCCCACGACAAATACCAAATATTGGTATCCCTAAATTAACGCATTTTGGAATCATACTCAAAACTATTTCGTCTCTACCAACATCAATAGGCTCGTCTGGTGGAAAAGGTTTACCTCTAAAATGATGTGGCTCTATATTAGCTCTACCTCCAGTTAAAACTAAACCATCTATCCTCAGAAGAAGTTCATCCAAATCATTATCTTTAATATTTGAAGGAATGAGAATAGGTATACCATTAGTAAAATTAGCTACAGCATTCACATACCTTAAACCTGTGGAATGTGAAACTTGTCTTCCATTGAAGTTTGTTATCTCATTTGTAGATATTCCAATTAATGGTTTTTTATTAAACATAATTTAACAACTCGTATGATTTTTCTGTAAATATTTTAGATTTAACATCCTAATTGACTAGCTAAATCATTAAAATCTTTTGAAATAATATCCCATTTTCTATCATCTTTATAATCATTTACTTTAGCAAGATCAAATACCTTCTCTTTACCATATTCAAAAGGCCTATCGACATATGCTGTTTTCATTCCTTGAAGGCTAGCAGCTTTTAGATCATCATCATGAGCAGCAACCATTAAACATTCTTGTGGATCTAGATTCAACGATTTACATGCCCTTAAATAAGCTTCTGGATGAGGTTTATAATAACCAAGAACCTCAGCCCCCAAGATAACATCCCAATTCAGATTAGAATGTTTAGCCATATTAACCATCAAAGCAATATTACCGTTAGATTGAGTGGCTAAAATAAACTTTGTTTTTAATTTTTGAAGACCTTCACTACTATCTGGCCAGCCAGGAAGTCTATGCCATGCCGTAATAAGAAAATTATTATCTTCGTTGGATAAGTTATGTAAGCTAAATTTTGGAGCAATTTTTTTTAGATTTTCCATATGAAGAATATCTAATATAGTAAAATTTCTTCTACCTGCTCTGATTTCTTCCATCGCGGGCTGATATTCCGCTCTCCACGCATCAGCAAATTCAGTTGCGTTTAGAGGTATATTATTTTTTTTAGCAATGTTTTCAACAGCACTTACAATTCCAGATCGCCAGTCAACGACTGTACCAAAAACGTCAAAAAAAAGAGCTTTTACTTTTAACATTTTGCTTACCCTCAATTATTGTGTTAATTAAATATTATACCTATCTTAATAATTTTTGTCCTTTTTAAAATATCTAAATTAAATTACATTAATTAATTAGCATGTTAAAAGAGTTAGACATTAATTTATGAACATAAATAACAATAAACCTTCAGACATTTTTACACCTGCAGTTTCAGCAGTATTATTTATGGTTCTGTCAGGTATATTTGCAACAACCATGCATTGTTTAATTCGTTTTGCTACTGAAGAAAATCATCCATTTGAAGTAGCTTTTTTTAGAACAATTTTTGTATTACTAATTTTTTTACCAGTTGTTATTAAAAATGGATTTAAGTGCTTAAAGCCCAATAATATTAAACTGCAATTTTTTAGAGCTCTAATTGGAAGTGTAGCAATGCTCTGTATGTTTTATGGTTTAAGTATAACAGAGTTAGCTAAGGCTACTGCACTAATGTTTACCGTTCCTATTTTTGCAACAATATTAGCTATAA
>CAZFKZ010000041.1:0-10874 GCA_964519035.1 uncultured Rhodobacterales bacterium
GATTCATAACCCACAACAGTATTAGCGTCTCCAGTTGTAATATCCATTCCTGCGGCATGATATCCATGAGCTGTATTATATTGAGCTTCACCTGTTGTTATGTCTGGAAATACTTTGGCAATAGCTGCGTTTTGGTCTGAACCACTATTGTTAGTTTCTTCAATATCAGCCAAAGCAGAAAAATCTGACAATACGCTAAAAGTTAAAACGAAAATTACAAAAATTTTAATAAAAATAAAGGTCATACATAAAATACGACATTTAATAAAATTTGTTAAAACTTATGTGTTCATATGCACATCATATCTTATAGATTTACCTAATATTTGATGAGAATAAGGTTTGTAATTTTTATTTTCGTCAGAATATCTTGGTAGCTTTATTACTACTCTATTTCTAGCTTGATTTAAGGCTACATGAACTAACTCAAGATAATCTGAATCTGGTCCAACAATTTCTCTAACAAGTCGCATATTATTTTTAACTAGTGCAGATTTTTTTCTTTCCTTGTACATAGTGTCAATTAAAACAACTTCAGGTTCTAATTTTGGTAATATATCTTTTGAATCGCCGAATATTAAATCCATTCTCTTGACAATATTACTAACTTCACCTCCAAAATTAAGGGCTTCTGTAAGAGCTTTTCCAAGTAAATCATATATTATTTCTGAACGTTCAATTAAAGTTACATTTGCTCCTAGAGAAGCAAGAATAAAAGCGTCATAACCTAAGCCTGCAGTGGCATCAACAACAGTTCTATTTTTATTAAATTTCATCCCAACAGCTTTTGCTAAATTTTGACCTCTTCCTTTGCCATATTTGAGTCTATGGAGGATTGGTCCTTCAATGAAAGAGCATTTTAACATTTATCCTACTTCAATAGGAAGACTATCATCCATAGCCCACTCACTCATAGAATTATCATAAATTTGAAGATCATTAAATCCAAGTTGACGCAATACAAATGCATCAAGCGAAGCAGCAATCCCACCGCCACAGTAATTAAGTACAATATGGTCGGAAGTAATATTCTGTTTTATAAATATTTCTGATATTACCTCTATAGGCTTAAATTTACCAGTATCATTATCTAACAATTGATTAAATGGCACATTTAAGCTTTTAGGAATTCTACCTTTACGACCATAACGTGGATTTTCTCCAATATGAATATCTTCAGTTAATGAGTTTAATAATATAGTTTTTTTATCTTCAATGGCTTCAAGAACTCTATCTTTACCTACAAAAAAATTATATCTGGGTAAAAACTTAAAATCTGCAGCAGAAAATAAGTTAGTTTTATTTTCTTCACGTAGACCTAAACGTTTCCATTCAATTAAACCACCATTTAATATGCTAACATTATCATAACCAACAACGTGAAGCATCCACCAAACACGCGCCGACCATTGCATTCCATTACGAGAATACAATACTATATGATGTGGATCTCCAACTCCTATATTTTTTAATTTTTGTGAAAGAATTTCAAGTTTTGGCAATGTAAATCTGTATGGGCTATCTGTGTCAGATATATCAGTTTGAAGATCTAAGAAAGCTGAATTAGGTATGTGATTGGTTTTGTAATCTTTTAATCCACTTTCAACGTTATAAGGCTTAGTAGGATCATTATCAGTATAATGAAGGTATGTAGTACAATCATATATTCTGATATTCTTGTTATCTTTATTTTTATCTAACCATTCACAAGTGACAATGGATTCTGGATATTTCCAATTTATATTATCTTTCATTATTTAGTTCCTGTAATTATTTAGACTAGGTTTTTTAAGGCTTTAAAAACAAACTTCCTCCACCTCTCCTAGATTCCAAAACTTCATGAGCTAATGAGGCTTCTTCAAGATCGAACGGTTCAGGTTCAGGTGTCATTATACTTTTATTTTTAAAAGCTTTAAAAACAGAATCTGTCATTTTTTTATATATCTCAGATTGAGCTATATAATGAAATAGAATTGGCCTTGAAACAGTAAGAGATTTACTTGCTAACGTTGCCATTTGCAAGGGATTTACTGGTCCAGAAGATTGACCAAAATTTATTAAATGTCCACATTTTCCCAAAAGTTCAATTGAATTTTCAAAAGTATCCAAGCCAACTGAGTCGTAAACTTTATCGAGACCTTTTCCTTTTGTTATATCCATAATTTTAGGAAGAAGATCCTTTTGATTATAAGTAAATGCGTATTTACAACCATGTAATTCTGCTGATTTTACTTTTTCAGGGTTACTTACGGTTCCAATAACACAAGCACCAATTGCATTTCCCCATTGGCAAAGAATTCTTCCGACGCCTCCACTTGCAGCTGTAACCAATATTGTATGACTGTCATTTAATTGTGTAACTTGTTCAATTAACATCTGGACTGTTATTGCTCTAGAGAAGTTTGTTGCTATCAATTGATCAGATATATAATTAGGTACTTTAACTGCAAGGTTTTTGTCTAAAGTTCTATGAGTTGAATAGGCACCGTATTCACTGGAAATGTAACCAACTCTATCGCCTACATTAAAATCTAAAACGTCTTTACCTACTTTTTCAACGACACCTGCTGCTTCAATTCCAGGAATGCCTGGTAATTTTAAAGTCTTATAAAGTCCAGATCTAACATAGACATCATGAAAATGAACACCTATGGCTGTATGCCTAATAAGCAGCTCACTTTTTTTTGGGTCTCCAACATGAACTTGTTCTATTTTAAGCACATTTGAACTACCGTAATCTCTTAAAACAATTGCTTTTTGCATTAGTACCTCTGTATATTTATAACATTAGATTATACAAAAAATTAATTTTTCCAACATACAAATTTTTAAATGTATATTTATTAAAAGAACATTTTATTGAAATATTTTTAATGTGTTTTAAGATAGTATTAAAAATTAATAAGGAAATTATTGTATGTCAATTATAAGAATTACAGTCAGAACATTTCAAAATGAACAGCATGCAGAAATGTTTATTTTGATGGCTCAAAAAATTGCACAAGAAGCAACTAAAGAAAAATTTAAAACTAATATGAAAGTGGTTCAAAACAAAAGCTTAAAAAATCAAGTCACAAGTATTTGGCAATATGATGATGATAAACATGTAAAAGAAGTACGTTCATACTTATCCAAGCATAATGCATTGCCTAATTCTTTGTCACCTAAAGAGGTGGTTTATTTCGGAGATGTTGTAATAGATACTTCAGCTCAATAGGGTTTAAATTTTAAAAGATATTTTTCCTTAATTTTATAAGAGTTTTAAACCCATCATAATCAAACAAACTAAAGATCCAAACCACATAAAGGTTCTTATAAAATTTATCCCAAGTATATATATTGGCAGGTAAAAAGCTCTAAAAACTAACCATAATGCAGCTAGATTAAGATTATCAATGTCTTTGTTTATTGATAAAAATATTAGTAAAATGA
This sequence comes from uncultured Rhodobacterales bacterium, assembly GCA_964519035.1. Lineage (GTDB taxonomy): Bacteria > Pseudomonadota > Alphaproteobacteria > Puniceispirillales > Marisalimonadaceae > CAJJBL01. The sequence continues at coordinate 3,433 of CAZFKZ010000041.1, forward strand.
ATATAGGTAAAGTTTCTAAAAGGTTGATTAATGCACGTTTGCCTCTTTTAAAATACAGAGAGTTATCAATAATCTCGTCTCTTGAAGAAAATAAATATAATAAATTTATTTTTTTTATAAAAATAAATTCAACCAATATAGGTATAAAAATTTGAAGTAACACTAACAAACACGTTAGAATTATAATATTTTCTATAGTCATTTAGATCTCCACTTTGAAGTTATTTATTATTTGATATTAATTAATTTTTATCTATTAGATAGTACAGAATTAGTACCATACTAAAATAAATTTATTCCTGTTAAATTTAATCCAACTACAGATATGTAGATAATTAGAATTGAGCTAATAATTATTTATATAAGATTATTAGTTATTATTTTCCATTAACCATAATCCATCTTCTTGAGGGCCGTTTTCACTATATCTTTTTTCTGTTAAAAAAAATATCTTACCTGTTTTTGGATGTATATTTATGTCTCTAATACGATTAATTTTATTCTTAAAAATAACTTCTTCTTTTACGTTGGATAGATTTTCAAAATTAATTCTTCTTAATGATTGATCTCTTAAAGAAGTTATTAGTGCTTCTCCATTCCACTTACTAAATTCTTTTCCTTTATATATAGTAATGGCACTTATTCCTATTGATGGAACCCAGTATTGAATTGCTTTAGTAAAGCCAACTTTCCATTTAGGACCAATTTTTGTTCCATCATAATTAGTGCCACCCCATCCTAAAATTTTCCATCCGTAATTCCCACCTTTCTTAAGTTGTCCAAACCAATCTCCACCTCTTGCACCATGATTACTGATATAAATTTTTTTATCGTAAGGTGACAAAGTAAGCCCTTGAGGATTTCTTAATCCAATTTGATAAATTTCTTTAAGCCAATTTGGTTTATTTATAAATTTTGGATTGTCTTTTGGTATACTTCCATCTAAATGAATTCTAATAATGCTACCTGGATGTAGTTTTGAGTTTTGAGCAATCATTCCACCTCCACGCTCTCCAATTGAGGCAAATAAATAATTATCTTGAATAACTAATCTAGAACCAAAATGTTGAGTTGATCCACTTATTGAATTTTGTTGGAATATATTTTTAAATTTTATTTTTTTTCTGTTAAATACGCCTCTAGCTATAGAAGTGCTATAATTAAAGGGTTTGATTACTTCGGTGTAAGAAACCCAAAGATAGTTATTTTTGAAGACAATATCTAATAAACCACCTTGACCAATGTTTTCAAATTTTAAGTTGTGCTCAACTTCAAAAATTTTACCATTGTTAATATTTACAATCTTAATTTTACCTGTTTTTTCTGTTATAATTAATTCATTATTATTTATAAATGAAGATCCCCAAGGTTTAGAAAATGAAGCAATTTTCAAAAATCTAAAATCTTCAGATAATGAGATTGAAGGGAACAGGATTACCAGAAGTATTAATAAAAATATTTTTTGCATCTGTATGTTAAATATACTTTAACAAAATTATACAACTTCACCAATTAACATAATTGGATCTGTGTTAGTATAATTTGGAATATCTTCCATAACCACACCTGCTCTAGATAGTGCTAAATCCATAGCAGATTGATTTTTAAATATCATAGTCGCAATAGCGTAATATCCAGCTGGTTTATTTGGTCCACTAGCAATTCCTTTTGTAACAAGCGTGCTATCCAAATGGTCACCAAAAGTGTCTTTTACGAGTTTCATATGAGTTTGAAAATAATACTCATAATCAAACTTTGTTGTTTCTGTTATGGGGTAAAGAACTTGAAGCGAAAGGGACATTAATTTAATCCTTTTGTATATAGTTAATTATAATTTAATTTTCAGTAATGTATTTTAAATAAAATAAATCTTTTTAGCTATATTAGATTTTTTAATCAGCTAAAACAAATTTATACCGGTCAAGTGCAGTCCAACCACAACAATATATATAATGACAACTGAACCGATAATTATCTTTATTATTTTATGCATGTTTTTCCATTATTTTTGAATTTAACTCTAATATGGATAATAGACAGATATGCAATCGTTGCACACTTTTTTAATATTAAATCAAAAAATATTGAATAATTATTTAGGTTAGTTGTATTATTCTCATTAACTTATAAGCTAAGTCCTTATAATTGGTCTACATTAAATTACAGGTAAAAAAACCAAGTTAAGGTCATAATTCTCTTACTAATTCTCTATTAAAGTAAGATTATAAAATTCATGACTTAGCCCAAGTTTAGGGCCAATTTCAGCCATTCTTTCTGACATGACTTCACCCATCTTTTCTGGATCAGTAATAGTTGCTTTAAACATGGCTGTATGTTCATCGACTTTACCAATAATGTCATTTTTCATAAATTTATTTCGTAATTCTATATCGCCGTCATAGACAGCTTTCCATTCATCGTAACTACAAGTAAATTTTATAATGCCAAACATTTCCATAATCAAAACATCTCCTGTAAACACTAATATTAAATAATATATATTTAGAACATTAATATTTGTTATAAATTAATCAGTTACATCCATTACATTTGACATTTCTTTTATGTCATTAATAAACATGTTACCCATTTCTCCAAGAGTTTCTTCAATCGCAGCAGGAGATGTTGCTTTCCACCAACAAAACATTACCATATCATTTTTTTCGTTATTCCAGTTCATCTGAAAACTAGCATTTTCATTTTTCATATTTGCACGTATATCATCAGCAGTCATATCTTTAGACATTTCAAAATATTGGTCTCTTAATTCTTCTGTTTTAAATTTGTGTGCTACCATATAATCTTTCATGTTAATCTCTCTTTTAATATTATTGATTATCATTATCATTATCATATTGATAAGCTAATGCCAATAATAAAAAGTTAATTTTTTCTCTTTAAGAATGAGATAATTTATTTTCTTACTTTTCTCTCATTAGCCAGGATATGTTATCTTTTGATTTATGATATTTATAATTAGAGTTAATCATTAAATAGCAAAGAAAAATAAATAAGATACCTCCTAAAATATCACAAAAAACTTTATAGTCCTGGGGTATTATATCTCTAAAAAATCCATAAAAAGAAGTGCAAAAGCACAAAGAAACCATGCGTAATATATCTAATTTGCGATAATAAGATTTACTCACGATAATATTCTAATATTCTAATATTATAAAGATTGATCTATAGTCATATTTTTTTAAGATTTTGTAATTCCTTAATTATATTTTTTCTTGTTAGATGAGTTTCTTTAATCATACATTTTTTACAACTAAACCCCTTTTTATGGGATAATGGTGTTTGTTTGAAATCTCCGTGTATAGAACAAGTTATAATTACTTTAGTTGTATTGTTAATATAATTTACTTTTGAATAATTATATTTATTTCCATGCACTTTCCTAAATTCTTTTATAAAATTTTCATTAGTCTTTTTATATATAAGTGCCATTTTGTCATTATGACATTTAGTGCATCCTAATTTTAGATGTCTATGAAAATCTATTTGAAACTCACCATGTTTTTGACAAATAATGATAAGCTTTGTTTTACTATTAATATACTCAACTTTTGAATAATCATATCTGTTTCCATGATTTTGTCTAAAATACTGTATAACCTGTTTTGTACTTTTTCTTTTCTTTGTTGATACTTTTTGAAATGAATTAAAAAGATATTTTTTTTTAAATAAATCTACATTTTCAATATTGTCCCATTGTTCAATTTCATCTTTATTAAATTTAATCAAACTTCATCTTCTTTATTTTTAGTTAAATAAATGCCAAAACAAAAACCACCTATTGCAAAAAAATTACCAAGAAAATGTGGTTCAACTAAATCTAAGGTTCTTACTATGCCCCATAACAAGCAAATACTAACTATTAACCAGCCTGTTACCTGCTTACCCATAATTTATTCCTTAATTGTTAAAAAAAAGTTAAATGACAATTTTTTTAGTTTGATCATAGATTAATCAACTTTGCTAAAAATTATCATATTATAACTTTAAGAGTTTCACTATTTCAAACTTTGTGTCTAATTTTTTTTTAAATTCAATATTACTATTTTGAGCTCCATTATTCTCACTTTCAAAACAACTCAAACAGAGCTCAATTTTTCGTCCTTTTTCTGAAACAAAAACCTTTGTTGGAATTGTTTCATTTTTATAATCTGGATGAGGATTATCCACTCTTTTACACCACATACACTGTGCATTTGATTTGTTATATTTGAAAATCACAATGTCAATAACTCCATAAATTTAAAATTGATAAACCATTAAAACCAATATGATTATATTTTGAATGATGAATATTAAATCTAATATAGATAATTTTATATGAAAACTAACCTTTTTGTATTAATTAATATAATATGTACATTTTAACTACATTTATGTTTTTAATAATTATGATATCTCAATCTTTCTCAGAAGTAATTTACAAAGATGATTTTACAAATCCAGAAAAATGGATATTTGTCTCTGACAAGGTGATGGGCGGCATTTCATCTGGACAAGTTATTTTTAATTCTAAAGATGATGAAACATTCGCCTATATTTCTGGCAATGTTTCTACTAAAAATAATGGTGGTTTTATTCAAATAAGAAAAAAACTTAGTAATATTAATTTGAAGAAAGCTAAGTTTATTAAAATAATAGTTAAAGGTAACAATCAAAAATACTTTATACATTTAAGAACATCAGGGACCATTTTGCCTTGGCAGTACTATCAATTAGGTTTTAATGTTGAGAAAGAATTTAAAGAAATCAAATTACCAATTAGTGAATTCAAAAGATCAGGTTCATTTTTAGCAGAAATAGTTAATCCTAAAAGTATTAGATCAATAGGTTTAGTTGCTTTTGGAAGAGATCACACCGCTGAATTATTTATTAAATCAATAGAGTTTATTGAATAAAAGCATAACTATATTAGATCGTAAGTTTTTTAATGAAAATTATATTAGATTTTATGCTAATATTCCCAGAGTTTTTTTACATAATCTATTTTTAAAAAAGCACTATCTTCATAAAGATGAATAACTATTTTTTTAGCTTCTTCTTCATTCACCGCTTCTACTATCAATGAATTGTGCTTTTGTTCTATTCTTCCGTTTATATGTTTAAATTGTAGACTAAATTTAACTTCAAAGTCGATTTTCCAATTACTCATCTATAACCTATTTATACTCAATTAAATTATTCAGTACCAAAAATTTTTACTAATACATGATAGAGTTTCCGGCATTTTTCCCATTGAGATAGTTCCTTGACTTAAAATAATAGGTTTGAGCCTTTTAGTAACTTGATCTAAATGCCAGGCAAAATCTACGCCTAGGTAAGCATATTGATCTTCAAAAAGTAAAAAAGAAGATAATTTTTGTCCTACAACCTTTCCAATTTTAATAAACTTACCATCTATTCTTTTAAACGCATGTGCAAACATCTCTTCTTCGGTACTTTTAAATAGAAATTCTATAGACACTGTATTATTTTTATTGTGACAAGTTATACCTGAAGAAGGTTCAAAAGCTTTGGCATGAGAGGAAAAAATAAATGTTAATATAAAAAAATAAATAAAACGTTCAAAAAACATCCAGCACTCCAAAAAAAAATATACTAATTAATTTTATTAATAATACATATTCTAAATTATTGGGATAAATTTTTAATGGCAATCATAAATATTATTTCATATCAGGAATTTACTCTTAAAACGATTATCAAGGTATAAACAGTTTTTTGCTTTTCCAAATAATGCATACCTTACTTTACCAATAAAAAAATAACATAAATTAATAATGGGATTCGGTATTAATAATAAAATTCTAAATTTTTTAAATTCCTGAATATGTTCAATTAGAAATTTGATAGCATTAGCTTTAGTATATATTTCACAGTTATTAACTATTACTAATGTATTTAAGTTTTTTTGATAATCTTCACTTAACATTTGTTTAGCAACTTTACCTTGCAAAGGTGAAAATAAAAGCATGTTACTAACATCATTATTAATTAAAAACTTTAAAGAAAAATTGCAAAGTGCGCACACTTCATCATAAAATATTATTGGTTTATTGTTATGCTTCATTAATAAATTCTAACTATAACGTTAATTCGTTGCATACATTTAAATAATCTTTAAATTTATACAAATTTGACATAAAAAATAATCTTATTAAATATTTATTAATAGCTTTAACAATTTTTATAATTTTTAATTGTGCATAACTCCATTAATTGTTTACTTTGTTTTAATTCGGATAATTTTAGTGTCTTTCTTAGTCTATCGGATTCTTCAACACCTACATCACATCCATTTTGAGCAGCAATATTAAACCACATATAAGAATAAGCTTTATCAATGGATACTCCAAGGCCTTTCTCATATATTCTACCAAGTGCTATAAGTGCATCTTCATCACCTAAATTGGCAGATAATGAGTACCATTTTTTTGCCTCCACAAAATTTTGGGGAACATTTTCTCCATCAAAGTATAAATCACCAAGAAATAATTGTGCTGTTCTGTTCCCATTATTTCCTGCTAATGTATGCCATTTAATAGCTTCTAGGTAATCTTGCTTAACACCGTTGCCATAAGAATACATTAGTCCAATTTGAAATTGAGCATCTCTATTTCCTTGTTTTGCAACAGGAAGCCATTTAATAAATGCATTTTTAAAATCACCATTTTGAGAAAAATTCAATCCTTCTTCAAATGATGATGCTTGAGTAGAATTAGAAGTGAATAGTAAAAAAATAAAAATTATTTGCTTTAGAAAAATAAACATATCAAATTAATACTAAATTATTTCAGTTTTTTAAAGTTAAATTTCATTTCAAAAAGGAAAGTACAATTTATAGCAAATTATTAAAAGTAAAAGGAAACACCAATAGAGAAGTCCTCTTAAGAATGGATCATATTTTATCTCTGGATTTTCTTTGAATCTGTCATTAGCAGACCGCCATTGTAGCCATCCTACTAACAACCAAAAAAGAATAATGACCAATACTGGGTTATTATAAAAAAAAATAACTATAGGTTCCAATGTTTGTTTCCATTCCATATCTTATTTCAATATTTAACTGTTGAAGTATAATCTCTTACTTGTTTATAAGAATATATATTCAATAATCCAAACAGAACCCAAAAAAATCTGTAGGCATAAGAACATATAAATAGATTTTTTAATTTTATTATCACCATCATTCCACCAAGCCCGAAGTCTTTCTAGAGATTCTTTATCCAAATTAACCTCCCTAAAGCAGAGTATTTTAAAATAAGCATTTGTTAAATATTGACAAGAGCTTTTTGAATAACAAAATCAAACTACTCTTTTCTGAAACATTTGGTCAAATAGTAAAAAAATATTACTGGATATAAATGATGTTCTAATTAAATTTTGTTTTATCTTTTCATGCTCTCTTAGTTGATTAATTT
>CAZFKZ010000041.1:10974-14374 GCA_964519035.1 uncultured Rhodobacterales bacterium
GATGTTCTAATTAAATTTTGTTTTATCTTTTCATGCTCTCTTAGTTGATTAATTTACGTAATTTTTTTAAAGCATAAATAATATTTGATTATATCTTTAATTAACGAAGAGCTTATTCGTTTCCATCACTAATACTTATAGAACTAACTTCACCCTCATAAATCTGAGTGTTCACCTTATTTGGATTGCAGCATATTTCGCAATCAAATATCTCTGAGTTATGACCACTAAATGTTTGGTCAATACCTAAATCAATCTCAAATGTTTCAAAACAAAAGTAACACGTTATTGTTTGTTCATTTAATGTCATAACTCATTCTCCAATGTAATATCAATATAAAGGTAAGATATAACAATTTGAGTATAAAAAATATTATTAAAACATCAATAATTAGTCAAATTAGCTTTATTTTAATTATTAGTTAATAGTCACATAAATAGAAAAGACAGCAAATAATACTAGTGAGATTCCTAAATATACTAACACCCACCTCCATTTTCCTTTTTCATCATTCATATTTTTAACTTCCCTATGAAACTTGTACAATTTAATAAATTATAACTATTGTTTTATAGTATTTTTATTTAAAACAGTTCATTTTGTAATTACGTAATTATCAACTTAATTTAAATTTTAAATAAAAATTTGAACTAACAGAGTAATTACAAAGAAAAAACTTATTATCTTCATTATTTTTATAATTGCATTTATTGCACCTAAAGAACTATTAAGTTTTTTATCTTTTTCATGAAACCAAGTTTTAAGTGTGTTTGCAGTCTTTTTATCTATAAAATTTCGTACCGGATGAATTTCTTTTTTATCCATTTAATATACTCCTTAATCTTAAACACACTTTAATATTAAAAATATTATCATATAATTCATATAGATTATCTATGGTTCAAATATTAGTATATTTAAATAACTATAGTCAGATTTAATTCATCAAGGGATTAAGATAAATTGAAGCGTTGATATAAAAAAAGATGTTGCTTTTTCAAAAAATAAAAAAAATTATTCCAACAACTATTTTTAAACTTTTACTAATAATATTAATTTACCTCATACATGTTAATAAAATTCGAACACTTACTTGACATTAATGATAATGATTATCAAAAATGATTGTTAATGAATTAATATACCTCCCACAAGAGCAACTATTTAATTCAGTTATGCGATTTAGTAATTTTATAACGTCAAATTTCTAATGGAATATATTAATCCCTAGTCTTCTTTAGGGCGAGCAAGTTGTGTGATATATATTGAATAGCAAAAACCTATTATTGCGACAGCATCTACCCAGTTAAATGTTTCATCTGTTCCACCAATTATTCTGTAAATTCCATATACAAAACAGACTACCCCTAATAACCAACTTTGTGCATATTTGAAATCCATTTTAACTTACCTCATACAATGGTAATGCCATTTTAGATAATTTATGCCTACACCATCTGAAACCATTAATATTTTGTAACCTTGTTTTGAAACTCCATCGATTTATATGTTTAAAGTATCGTATACAATTATAACAAAGCAAAATCCATTCTTTATCATAGGAAGTTTTTTTACAATTCCATACAATTCTATATGGAATTTTACATTCGTCACATTGTAGGTTTTTTTTAAAATACATAATATTTATTAACCATCTATTTCTATTTCATTATTAAAACTTGTTTATATAATCTTTTATTATTTAATCAAAATAGTTTTGAAAGGTAAAGAGCAATTGATATTTCTATCTTGTAACTAATGTATTTTAATTGTCATTTCATGATGCTATTATCAGTTTAAATTAGATGAATTTTATGCGAGGAAATGGCTATGCTTTTAAAAAATAGTGCTATTGGACTGAATATTCTTCTTTTATTTTTATTTGTAGGATACTTTATCGGTCATGGTTTTCCAGAAAGTTTAATCTTATGGAGTTCTGCAACACTTTGGTTGATAGCACCTTTAGTCAATCTCTTGTACATTAAAAAAAATAACTTAAGAAAGAACTAATAATGATAAAACTCTTATTCATCCTATTCAATTTTTTGATATTACTTTGGCCTAATTTAGTAAGAAGTGATGCTAAAGGAGAATTAGTAGAAATTTATCTGATTAATCAACTGGATGATCAAAGAGGTTACTGTGTTGATATAAAGGGTTATAAATCACGAGCAAAAATTAATAGAGGGATCCAGGCTCATACTTGTTACTCATATCAAGGAGAGATTGCTGTGGATCAAGGCTTTAGTAGAAAAAGAATAATGAAGAATGAGTTTATTTTGTCTTCATTTAATGTCTGCATAGAAGCATCTTCTGTTGTAGAAATAGGAAGGTTGTATTTAAAAGATTGTGATATGGGAAACGCTCAGAAATTTATATTAATGAGTGATGGAAAGGTTAGTCTTGTTAGTAATAATAAATTATGTCTGACTGCTTCTCAAGGAAAATCAAGAAAGGGGGGAGGAGGGCTCCCACTACATTTAATTAGAAACCTTTCTTTAGATTTCTGTAATGACAAAATCTCAAATTATCAGAAATGGGCTATTCGTTCAAAGCAGTAAAATTTATTAATAACAGTTTAGAAAATTATTTTATATAAGTTTAAGTTTTTATTCTGCCTTAGATTTGTCCTTTTTATGTTACTATATAATAATAATAAGTAAATTTAACATATATTTACTCTATTAATATTAAAGTTATGTATGTTTTTAATGGAGGTAAATATGGCTTCTGAGAATGAAAACATATTAATATCAATGCTTTTAAAAAGAGATATTATTTCAATTAATGAAAATAAAACAGTTTTTGATGCAATAAAAATTATTTCTCAAAATAAAATAGGTGCGTTACCTGTAATAAATAATCAAATGAAATTGTCTGGGATCATTTCAGAAAGAGATATCATTCATAAATTATCTGAAAATAGTGAAATGGATTTTTCAAATATAGAAATAAAATCTATAATGACTAATAAAGTGATCACTTGTAATAAAAACACTCAATCAGATGTGTTGATGACAATAATGACAAATAATAAAATAAGACACATCCCGATAGTGGAGAAAAACTCATTAATAGGTATAGTCTCTATTGGTGATGTTGTTAAAAGATTATTAGAAAAAATTAACTTAGAAAATGCAGAACTTAAAAGTTGGGTTTATTGAGATAAAAAATGTATCTATTTCTTTAATTTTTTTTTAATACCTGTTCCTTTAATCATTTAATCTTCCAGAGGTTCAATGATTTGTGCTATTGGTTTTGTCTCTTTAAATGATTGTCTATCTTTGTGAATATTCCAATACATTTCTAAATTTGGATGCTCATTTCTCCATTTAAATTTTGGGAATCTAAGATCAAGATATTCTAAACAGGAAAATCCACATACATCTGCAATATTAA
>CAZFKZ010000042.1:0-7913 GCA_964519035.1 uncultured Rhodobacterales bacterium
CAGTAGCAATAATTCCTCCATGAAGAGAACCTTGTGGGTTAAACATTGGAGGAAGGACGTCAAACCTTACTTCACAACTATCAATCGTATAATTTATATCAAATCCCAGAAATCTTGAAAGATAAAAGGATCCAAATTTTTGATCTTCAGTACTTTCAGCATTTGATAACATGTTTTGACCAAATGATTTGATAGTTTTATTTTTTTCCAAAGAAACCTCACTTAAATATTTAAATAAATATCTGACATTAAATTATAGTACAATTAAATAATTATTTTTACTTAAATTGAATAGCTTTTTAGTTTATCAAAATCAAAATTAACTCCATGACCAGGTTTATCAGGTGCTCTTGTGAAACCTTTTTCTACAATTAAAGGTTTGTCAATAAACTCGTCTAATCTCCAAGCATGAAACTCTATATAAGATGCGTTTGGTAAAGCTGCCAAAAGATGAACATGAAGTTCGTGAACTCCATGAGAGCAAATTGGTAAGTTATTAATTTCAGCTAATTTAGCTACTTTCATAAATGGTGTTATACCTCCACAAGTTGAAAGATCAGGCTCCAAAAAATCTATTCCTTCTAAACTGATTAACTGATTAAATTCTGCTAAAGTATGCAAATTTTCACCTGCTGCTAAAGGAACTTTCCCTAATGATCTTAAGTATGCGTAACCTTTAAAGTCATCTATTTTTATAGGTTCTTCTAGCCAAACTAAATTAAAACGTTCAATTTCTTTAATAGCTTTAACAGCTTGATCAACTCTCCATGCTTCATTAGCATCAGCCATCATATTTATGTTGTCAGGAAGATGATTTCTCATTGCTTCTAGTCTTGAAATATCGTCTGAAAGGTTAGCTTTTCCAAGTCGCATTTTAATAGTTTGAAAACCTTGTTCTAAAGATTTGGTCGCCCCATCAAGTAATTTTTCTTTTGTAAAATTTAAGTCAATATTTCCAGCGTACGCCATAACATTATTTTCATGACCTCCTAATAGACGCCATAACGGTTCATTTAGACATTTAGCTTTTAAGTCCCATAAGGCAACGTCTACAGCGGCTATTGCAAAACTTACAGGAGCTCCTCTTCCAGCGTAATGAGTTTCTTTCCACATGTTTTTCCACAATAGTTCTATTAATCTTGGATCTTTTTGGATTAAAAGTGGTTTAAAACTATTGTTAATAATTGCCGAAATAGCTAGACCTTGATTTTCGTGGACGCTTATATACCCAACACCTTCTTGATTATTACTATTTGTTATTCTGCATATTACTAAGTCAAAGGCCTTCATTACTCCTGCAGCAAATGCTTCTACCGGTTCAGGTAAAGGTATTTTATATGTATTAATCTCTATATTAGTTATTTCCATATTAAACCTTTTTTTAAAGTGTTAGAAATTATGAAAATTCAAAACCTTTATAATTATCCTTGACTATTTCATCACAGATTTTTTTATAGTTGGCGACGCCGCCAACATAAGGCATAAAATTTCTTGTTTTACCGACTATATTATCTCCATTATACCATGAATGAGCAAGGGGGTATAATGTACTATGAGCAACTTCATTGTTATGATTTACCCATTCATCTTGGTTTTTAGTTTTAGCAGTTATTGTTTTGTATTTATTAACTTTTTTATGATTAATTAAAGAATGTATAAAATCAACATGTTGTTCTATAGATAAAATCATTTGACTTTTTACACCAGGGCTTTGAGGCCCTGTGATCATAAAGAGATTTGGAAAACCTGAAACCATTACTCCTAGATATGTTTTAGGTCCATCATTCCATTTTGATTTTAAAGTTTCATTTTTATCATTTGATATTTCTATTGCGCTAACTGCACCAGTCATAGCATCAAACCCAGTTGCAAAGACAAGATCATCAAACAAATATTCTGTATCATTACTTTTTAGACCATTAGATGTTATTTCGTCTATTGGATGATTAGAGATATTTACTAATGAAACATTTTCTTTGTTATAAGTTTCAAAATAATGGCTATCTAAACAAAGCCTTTTTGTACCAATTGGGTGATCAATAGGACATAGTTGTTCAGCTAATTCTTTGTCTTTAACTGTTTCTCTTATTTTATTTCTTACAAACTCAGCTGCTGTATCATTAGCTTTCTTATCGGTTAGTAAATCAGTAAAAGAAAATAACATAGCTTGTCCACCTTCTTCCCAAGCTTTTTGGTAAATAATATTCCTTTCTTCATCACTTACATCAAATGCAGATTGAGTAGGGGGTTGATATTTTGCAATTCCAAAAGAAGAGTTTTTTGCTAATTGTCTATACTCTTTATAATTTTTTTTATAATTTTCTCTTTTTAGTTCGGGTAATTCTGAATGCCTAGCAGGTAAACTAAAGTTTGGAGTTCTCTGAAAAACTAATAGTTTTTTAGCCGTTTCAGAAATAATCGGAATAGATTGAACCCCAGATGATCCAGTGCCTATAACTCCAACCGTTCTTCCATTAAAATTTGGCATTTTCTTGGGCCAAGCACCAGTATGAAAAATATTTCCTTTAAAATTCTTAATACCTTTAATTTTAGGAGTATTAGGAGTAGATAAATTCCCAGTAGCTAAAATTAGATATTTACACTCAATTAATTCTTTTTGATTAGTTTCAACAAGCCATTTATTTGTTTTTTTACTAAATTTAGCTTTAGTTATTTTTGTATTGAAATTAATATTTTTCTTTAAATCAAACTTATTACTTACAAAATTGGCATAATCTAAAAGTTCTGGTTGAGTTCCATATTTTTGTTTCCAATTCCATTCCTGTTGTAATTCTTCTGAAAATGAATAAGAATAATCCATGCTTTCAATATCACATCTTGCCCCAGGGTATCTATTCCAATACCATGTCCCGCCTACACCGTCTCCTTGCTCATAGATTTCAGATTTAAAGCCATCTGAAATTTGCTTATAAAGAGAATACATTCCAGCAAAACCAGCTCCTACAATTAATGTATCAATACTTTTATTATTTAACAAAAAAAACCTCCATATATTATTTTTTAATAATAAGTCTTGAAAAATTGTTTTTCAATACAAATCTAAGATAAGTGATGCCTTATGGGTCACAATTTAACTTAATCACCGCCATTATGGGGTGTTAAATATAACTCGCTTTAAAAGGAGAATACTATGACTATACTACCTACACTTGCACTAAGATCATTTGTTGGTTTCGATAACCTATTCAATGAACTCGAAACTTTTTCAACACAGAAACAAAATTCTTTTCCTGCCCATGACATTGTTAGAATATCTGAAGATGAATATGAAATAACACTAGCTTTATCAGGGTTTGATAAAAAAGATATTTCTATTGATGTTTATGATGGAGTTCTCTCCATTAAGGGAAGTGGTGGAACTGAAGTTCATGATAATAAAATTCAATATATTTATAAAGGTATTGCTAAAAGATCTTTTGAGCAGAAATTTCGTCTAGAACAATACGTAGATGTTAAAGATGCTAAATTATCAAATGGGCTTTTAACTATATCTCTTGTTAGAGAAATTCCTGAAGAAAGAAAACCTAGACAGATTACCTTAAAATCTGCTTAATAAAATTTACTACAAAAAATAGAAACATTGATTGAATAATTAATTTTAATTATTCAATCTTTATTAAGTGGATCAATATGGAATTTTTATTAATTTGGGTTTTAAGTGGAGATATTATTGATAGTGGTTTGAGATTCAAAAGTGCTGCAAAATGCTTTTCTCAATCACAAAACGTAGGTAGGGAATTACGTGATGTTGGCTTAAGCTCACCTCAATTTACTTGTATACCTCTGTCGGAAGGTAAAGAATTTAAAATTTATAGACAAGGTCAAAACACTAGTTTCCCTTTTTAAATCTTTGTAATTTACTTTTTTGGTTTTAAATCGTGCTTTTCAAGAAGCTTTCTGATTGCTTTTAACTCTTGAGTTTGACTATCTAATCCGAGATTTCTTCTTACAAAACCATATACCCAAATTATTGTAAGTATAATTATTAAAGCGATTATCCCTTCAAATAAAAATATTAAAAAATTTATCTTTTCTTCTATGAGTTGAAAAGAGGAAACTAAAGGCTTTAAAAAATTTTCCAAAATAAATGTCTTTAAGATATGAATTTAAGTTTATAAGATTATGATATATATTAACCTATTTTTAATCAAATAATATCTGAGGAGTTATCTAATGAAAATTATCAGTTTAATTTTTACATCTATAATATATCTTTTAGGTGTGACAGCGGCAAATGCTGAAACTCGTATTACTTATAAATCAGCAAAATCAACATCTTCATATTACCAAATGGCTATCCAAATAGCTGATACAATAAAAAAATCTACTAATGGTGGTATGATCTTAACTATTGAGGAGAGTCAAGGTTCTGTTCAAAATGTAAAAGAGGTAGCTGGTAGAAAAGGAAATTATGTTTTCACCACTCCACCGGTTCTTGTAAAACTTGCAATAGCTGAAAAAGCTATGTTTAAAGGAAAAGGAAATCCTAAATATAAAAATATTAGAGCGTTATTTCCAATACCATCTTTAACTATGCATTTTGTCATGTCAGAAAAATCTGGTGTTAAAAAATTCGAAGATATGGATGGCAAAACAATTCTATTAGGTAAAGGTTCTTTTGGTGCGAAAGAGGGAGCAAAATATTTAAAAAAATTTGGTCTTGAAGGAAAAGTTAAATTAGCACAAGTAGAGCTTTCAAACGCTGTTCCTGCTCTAAAAAATGGTCAGATTGACGGCTTTGTTACTGCAGGTTCATATCCTGCCCCTAATGTGATTGAAGCAGCGGCTTCAATGGGTGTTAATGTGATATCATTGACAGAAGAACAAATTAAGATTTCTAAAAGAACAAAGTTAATTATTCCATCAGGAACATACGCTGGTCAAAAACAAGATATTTCAACAACATCTTTACCTGTTGTTGCCTATTCTACTACTGATATGAGTGACGATGTCGCTTATAATCTTACTAAGGCTTATTGGGATAATAAAGGTAAGTTAGGAGATTCTGCAAAATGGTGGAATGGTGTGACATTAAATATGTTATCAAATATTTCCACAAAAATTCATCCTGGGGCATTAAAGCTTTATAAAGAAATGGGTGCAAAGTTAGCTAAGCATCACTAAAAATTTTATTTAAGATGCAAAATTCTAGAAAAATGTGGATTACACTTGGATTAATTTCTGTGTTTTTCCACATTTTTTTAATATTTTCAGGTTTAATCCCTAACTTAATATCAAGGCCTATTCATATGGCTCTTATTATTCCGTGGATTTTTTTATATAAAAAACAACCTTTCTTTGAAAATATATTAAGTTATATCTTTGTATTTTTAGGTTTGTTTTCTTGTTTTTGGATCTCTTATAATTCTAATCATTTAATGGATCAATATGGTTTTTTAGAAAATAACTTTCAAGTTATGATTGCCCTTACATTATTGTTAATCGTTCTTGAAATGGCTAGGAGAAGTGTTGGCTGGCCTTTACCTTTAGTTAGTTTAATAGCCTTAGCATATGGGTTTTATGGCGACTTGGTTCCAGGAGAACTTGGTCATCCTGGTGTCCCTATTAATAGTTTTTTAGGAACACTTACAATTGCTGAG
Source organism: uncultured Rhodobacterales bacterium (assembly GCA_964519035.1). Lineage (GTDB taxonomy): Bacteria > Pseudomonadota > Alphaproteobacteria > Puniceispirillales > Marisalimonadaceae > CAJJBL01. Next base: position 5,622 of record CAZFKZ010000042.1, read on the forward strand.
GGAGGCATATGGGGATCATTAACTGGCGTTTCAGTATCGATTGTATCAATATTTGTTATATTTGGATCATTTTTGAATTCAGGTGAAGCGGGATCTGGATTTATGAATATTGCAACAGCTTTTGCTGGAAGGTTAAAAGGAGGAGCCGCTAAAGTATCTGTTTTATCTTCAGCACTTTTTGGGTCTATATCTGGTTCTGCTTCTGCTAATGTAGCTTCAACAGGAATGGTTACTTTACCTGCGATGATTAAGTTAGGTTATCCCAAGAGGTTAGCTGCATCCGTAGAAGCTGTTGCATCCTCGGGTGGACAAATCATGCCACCATTAATGGGAGCAGGGGCATTTGTTATGGTTGAATTAACTGGGATTCCTTATAATCAAATTATTGTTGCTGCATTATTACCAGCTCTCTTATTTTTCTTTACTGTATGGGTTGGAATAGATTTTTATAGTAAAGAACTTAATCTGAAGCCAATCAATAAAGAATCCTTACCAAAAAAATCTATTGTATTAATAACATCAATTTTTTTTATAATCCCTTTTACTGTTTTATTATTATTTATGTATTTGGGTTTTACTCCTCAATATTCTGCATCAATCGCTATATTAGCTGCACTTGTTCTTCTATTTTTTAATATGAATAATGGGTTTGATTTTCAGCTAGGCATTAATAGAATATCAAAAGCCTGTATATCTGCAGGAAACCAAATATCTTTGATTGGTTCTATAATATTATGTGCATCAATTATTATTGGAGTTTTGTCTATAACAGGCCTTGGTATAAAGCTGACTTCATTAATAGTATCTGTTTCTGATAACAATATTTGGTTAGCTTTAATCTTAACAGGCGTTGCATGTTTAATTCTTGGTATGGAGGTTCCCACAACTGCCGCATATGTTATATGTGTCTCTGTTGCAGGGCCAGCATTGGTGGATATGGGTTTAGGTTTACTGCAAGTACATTTATTTGTGTTTTGGTTTGCATTATTATCAACGATTACACCTCCCGTTTGTGGAACTGTATTTATAGCTGCAGGAATGGTTTCCGAAAATTGGATTAAGGTATCTCTTACATCTATGAGTCTCGGAATTGGTTTATATTTTATTCCTTTAGCAATGATAGCTAATAAATCGTTAATTGAGTTAAATACAACATTTTTTCTTGCAATAATCGCTTTTATTAAAGTAGCTTTGGGGCTGGTTATGCTTTCATTTTCAATTATATCTAAAAAATCTCTATTTTTAAGATTATTAAGTTTAATTTTATGTTTTTTTATAATTTTTATATAAATTTATAAAGTCTTTTATTATAAAGGCTTTAGATGTAGCCATTTGCCAATATAACTTCTACCTTCACAAGCTATTAAGGCTCTGTCTATGTCATTTAATGAATGTAATAAAGGCAAATCAACATATTCTTTTTGATTATCAATAATTATAGAAGTATTAAAATATTTTTTAACCCTTTGCAAAAATTGTTTTTGTATTTTTTCTTCAACATTATTATGAATTTCAATTATTAAATTTGCTTTAGCTAATTTTTTTAAAATATCATTAGTAAATAAATTATATTCTTCACCTTCTATGTCACAGAGTAAAACAACTTGTGAAAAATCAATATCTTTTGGTAACATTGATAAAAAGTTTTTACTGTCAACCTTTCCTTTAATTGATAGTTTGCTAGAAACATTATTTATTTTGGCTGTTTTTAGAAGAGTTTTTTTGCCAATTTCTGATTGTTCAAATGCATAACAATATTCAGATAAACCTGAGTATAAAGAACCAATAGCAAAATATCCATCTGCTGCTCCTACATCAATTAATATTGGTTTCCTAATCTCCTTTAGAATTTTTTGAATTCTATTTTCATATAATCCATATATTTTTGAAGCAATATCACCTTGGCCCCACGAGATATCTTTATTAATTTTTAAATCTTTAAATACTCCGTTTTGAACAATAAAGTTATTTTTTTGTGCATGTTCATAGCTTAAAATATTCCAGTACTTTTTTGTTATTTTATAAAATAATTTTCTGATCATATTAATATTCTTTTTCAATTAATAAAATTAACTCTAAGTTGATCTAAGTTATCTATTGATACTTTTACAGAACAAGGTTCATTTACCCAAATTAAAGGAGTAATACTACCTAAGCTAATTATTTCTCCCGTCTTAATATTTTTATTTAATTTTATTTTTTGATCAAAATACCATTTCAATGCATTTAAAGGATTCCCAAGAACAGATTTAGAAAAATTAGCATGTATTTCTTCTTCATTAATAAAAACTC
>CAZFKZ010000042.1:8013-14236 GCA_964519035.1 uncultured Rhodobacterales bacterium
CCAAGAACAGATTTAGAAAAATTAGCATGTATTTCTTCTTCATTAATAAAAACTCTTCCTAAAAAATTAGAAAAATCTTCTATGTTATTTTTATTTTTTTTACCTAAAATGATTGAATTTCCAAGACTACCATCAGCAATTATTGTTTCTATATTTGTTTCCTTAATATTTGACAACCTATCTTCGACTATTTCAAGCGAAAGCCCATAATGACTAATAAATGTATTTATGTTACTTTTATTATAATAAATGTTTTTGTTAACATCTTTTGAAATAACAACGTATAATTCGCACTCAACTCCTACTTTTATAAAATTTTTTAATGATATGGTTTTTTTATTAGGATGTATTTTATTTTTAAAAAAAGCACCAAATATCGGATTACTAACGTTAAGCTCTGCTTGTATATCTTTATTTGTGCAGCCAATTTTAAAACCTGAAATTTTACCGAACCCATTTTTAGTAAGTTGATCATTAACAGCGTCTTGTATTGAGTATGCTTCTTCTAAATTATTAATTTTTGATATATTATTGATATCAATTAATTGTTGGTTTAATCTACTATTACTTATTATATCAATTATATCTTCATTCATCTTAAAACTCATATAAATATTTAATATGTTTTCTGATAAGCCTTTCCAAAGCCTTCAATATATAGTGCTCTTAAAGGGCTAAATTCATAAAAATTAAAATCTGAAAACATACCCCACATTTTACTTCCTTTTTCAGATTCTTGATAGGAATTTAATAATTTAATAAACTCTTTATTATCTTTATCAAAAGATAATTTTTTTATAATCCCAGTCATCGTCAACCTTGGATTATTAGATTTAGTTACATTTACTTCTTTTAACGAAAAATAAAAACTTACTTTATTATTCAAAATAATATTTTGAGTGTGTTCACTTAAATCACTAATAAGTATGTAAAGAGTATTATTTTTAAACATGGGAATGATTTTTGAAACAAAAGGAAAACCATTTTTATCAATTGTCCCAAGAGCTGACATTTCATATTCACCCTTAAGTATATTAATGATTTTATTGTTTATATTAGTGTTAATTTTTTGATACATGATTAGTCATAAAATAAATTTAACATCTTTCAATTATATTTAAATATCTATATTTAATCTTATAACTTGTTAAGTACATAATAATATAGAATTTTTTATAGGATTTAATTTTTAGATGATTAAAAAAAGTATTTTTTATTTATTGGCTTCTTTATCTTCTATTTTAGTTTTATTTTATTGTTTGTTAGTTACGTCTTTAAGTAGAGGTATGGGGGAAAGTTTTGGTGTATTCCTTTTACCTCTTAGTTCACATTTTACATGGGACAGAGCATCAGTTGCCTCCGTATACTCAATTTATATGGTAAGTCTTGGTCTGGGGTCTTTATTATCTGGTATAGCTTTTGATAAATTTGGACCAAGATTTAATTATATGTTTGGAATGGGATTGCTCGCAATAGCTTATGGTTTTTCAGGATACCTATCATCTATTTGGCAGTTTTACTTTATTTTAGGAGTTTTTGGTGGAATAGGGGCTGCAATGGTAGGTGTGGTTCCTGCACAAAGCTTAGTTTCAAGGTGGTTTGATAAAAATCTTGGTTCAGCATTGTCAATTGCATATGCAGGGCAAGGTTTAGGTGTCTTAATTTTAGCTCCTTTATCTCAAATATCAATTGATCAATTTGGTTGGCAACTTTCATATAAATACATTTCCTTTGTCTTTATATTTTTATTTATTCTATCATCAGTTCTTCCTTGGAAGTTAATATCCAAAGGTTCTAAAAACAATCCAAGAAAAACTCAAAATGGAAAAGCTGTTGGAGGTGTCTCCCTCAGGGAAGCACTTAAATTAAAAACTTTTTGGGGTTTTTTCTTTATTTTTGGTTTCACAGCTGTAGGTATTTTTGGGATTTCATTACAAGTAGTAGCTTATTTAATTTATATAGGTTTTAGTGAGGTTGAATCTGCATTTTCTTTTGGTTTAGCTGGAATGCTAAGCTTTGTAGGTATGGCATTAACTGGTTTGGCCGCCGATCGATGGCCTAGACACATAGTTGCCAGTATTAGTTATTTATTAAGTTTTATAGGTATTTTAAGTTTAGCTTTATTACAATTATTTCCAACAACTTTTTTTCTAGTTCTATTTATTTTAGGATTTGGTTTGTCTGCAGGAGCTCGAGGTCCAATTATTACTACTCTAATGGCAGAGATTTTTGCAGGAAAAGGCCTGGCCTCCATTTACGGTGCAACTAATTTAGGTCAAGGTTTGGGAGCGGCTTTAGGTGCCCTTGCCGCAGGGTTACTTTTTGATTTGACTGAAGGGTATAATTTTGGTTTCATTTTATGCAGTTTGTTTACGTTTTTAGGAGCCTTGTTATTTTGGGTAGTACCCCAAATTAGATATTCAAAAATTTAAATTAAGGATAGTTTATGAAAAGTATTAAAAAAGAATTTAAAATTATAGCCGAAGGATTAAAATTTCCTGAGGGTCCTATTTATATGAGGGACAAAACTATCCTTTTTGTAGAAATTGCAAGAGGTACCCTAAGTCGTATAAATTTAGAAGGTAACGTTGAAGTTGTGGCTTACTTAGGAGGAGGTCCTAACGGAGCAGCTATTGGTCCTGATGGAGAATGTTACATCTGTAATAACGGTGGTTTTGAATGGGAAGTTTCTGCATCTGGCAAAGAAATGAGACCTGTTTTACAAGGTAAATCTTATACTGGTGGTAGTATACAAAAGGTTAATTTAGAAACTGGAGAATTTATTACATTATATGAAGAGTGTAATGGCATTCCTTTACGTGGTCCAAATGATATAATCTTTGATAAAGAAGGTAATTTTTGGTTCACTGACCTTGGAAAAACTAGGGAAAGAGATATTGATAGAGGTGGAATTTATTGGGCTAAAGCAGACGGGTCTCAGATAAAAGAAGTGGTTCATCCATTTTTAACACCTAATGGTATTGGATTATCACCTGATGAAACAATTTTATATGTTGCTGAAACAGAAGGTGGTAAGTTATATAGCTTTAAAATAATTGGTGATGGTGAAGTGGAAAAGTTACCCTTTCCTTTTTCTGTTAATGGTGGAAATTTATTGAATTCAGAAGGTGGAATTAAAAGATTTGATTCATTAGCTTTAGAAAAAAATGGAAATATTTGCGTAGCTACATTAATAGACGGTGGAGTATCTGTTATTTCCCCAACAGGTCAATTAGTGGAGTTTATAAAATTTGATGATCCTTATATAACAAATATTTGCTTTGGATCACATAATTTGGATACTGCTTATATAACAGCATCTTATGAAGGCTTAATTCTTGAAGTTCCATGGAATAGAGTAGGTTTACCATTAAATTTCTTAAATAAATAATCTATAATAAATTTAATATCTTACTTTTTAAGTTATTTATTATTTGCTTTGGATCTTGACCATTAAGGTCAGAAGGAAATATTTCAAACTCAACTTTGGTATTATCATTACGATTAAAAACATATTTTAAATATCTAGAGATATCCAAATCATTTTCTTTAATAATGCCATTAATATCTTTTCTTCCACAGGGCCTAAAATTTTTATCAAATTTGATGTTTGAGAATTGTAACAAACCTAACTTTTTTGAATTTTTTAAAAATAAATCTAAGTTAATGTCTGAAAAACTATGGTAAAGGTCAATTATCAGTTTATGGTCATTGTCCTTTAAAAACTTTAAACAACTTGAAATAGAATTGAAGTGTCCTTTTTTTAATATTTCCCAACTTCCAATTGGTTCTAAACCTAGTTTGATTTTTAAATTAGAAGCATGTTCAAACAGTTTTTTAATTTTGACTGAGCTTTCTTTTCTTATTTGAAAAATATCTAAAGCTGATCTGTCACAATCATATAGTTTGCTAAGTGGATTTGGGCCTCCTTTGATTCCACCAGAAATAACACAGACATATTCTGGTTTCAAAATCTTTGCATAACTTAAAATCTTATCATTTTCATTAAAATATTTTGGGTCTGTAAAATAACCAATTGAATTAAGGCTTGTTATATTTATTTTATTTAAAATTAATTCTTGTTTTAATCTATTAATACCAAATTTTTCAATAAAGCCAGTATGTAATCCTACATTATTAATTTGCGATTTTACTATTGATTTAATGAATTCATAAGGATCCAATTCATTAGGCCATAAATAACTATTGATTGATAATTTTTTATCTAAAATTTCTTTGTAATTTAAAGTCATTATAAAAACTAAATCTTTATTTAAAAAATTATTTTACATCTATTTTGGTTCTTCTACCAATAATTATTACTATTAATACAATGAGAGCAAATAAGATATTCAAGAACGTTATTTTTTCATTTGTTAAAAAATAAGCTCCAATAATTGTCAAAAAAGGTTGTATTAATTGAACTTGACCTACTCTTGAAATGCCACCTATAGCAATACCTTTATACCAAAAAAAGAAACCTATAAACATTGAAAATAAACCTACATACATCAATGACATAAATGCTTGAAAAGAAATTGTAGCATAACTAGTTTCATAAAAGACATATGAGGCAAAAAGATTTATAGGTAGAGATATCACTAACGCCCAACTTATTACAGCAATAGAACCCATTTCTTTAGATAATATTCCACCTTCACTATAACCAATAGCCGCAAATAGTATTGCGAACAAAAGCCAAAGGTCTTCTATCATTAACGAACCGTCGTTATCCATAAATGTATATGATATAACCATAAAAGTACCGAAAATAGAAGTTAACCAAAAAGACAGAGAAGGTTTTTCTTTGTACTTTATTGCTGCAAACAAAGACATTGCTAAGGGTAAGATCCCCAAGACAATACCACTATGACTTGAAGGAAGTGTTGTCATAGCTATAGAAGTAAAAATAGGAAAACCATATACAACTCCAACAACTATAATAATTAATTTCTTGATTTGAACTCTATTTGGAAATTTAGACTTGTTAAATATCAACAATATTAATGCACAAATACCTGCAATAGAAGCTCTCCCAAATGCTAAAAAGAATGGGCTCATTTCATTAACTGCCATCTGAGTAAATGGAAGTGTTAAGCTAAATATTGCAATGCCAACAAAACCAATTAGCATTCCCTTAGTTTCAATGGATAAGGTCAAATAAATACCTGAAATAAAGAATTAGATTATTTGTTATAATATTGTATTTCTAAAAATAGGCAGCCTTCGTCAGATCTAAAAGGTCCATGATTAGTTCCTGGAGGCCTGCAAGCATAAGCAGGGCTTTGAGTGGTTATTTTTAAATTCTCACCCTCATCATTACCTAATGTAATGGATCCTTTTATCATATATACTTCTTCCCAGTAATCATGGACAAATACTTCTGTATTAAATGACCCTGGTAAAAATCGAATTAATCTAGTTCTTACGCCAAATTTCTTATCTTCATCTAAATATCCAGACAACATTTTCATCTCAATTCCAGGGCCAGCGCCTGGAGCAAGTTCCCAACCATCTTCAATGTCTAATTTTGAAAAATTAACAGCTTCTTTTAACATTATAGTTTCTCCAATTTATTATTTAATAATTCGTTGTAATTCGTCAAACCAAGTAATTTCAGTAAAAGTGTCATTTTTTTTAATTTTAGAATTTAATAATTTTATTATTAAATTTTTAGCTTTATCTGCATATATTTTTTTATTATTCAGTAAATCAAGTGTCTTGTTACAAATTTCTTTTTCAGTCATTGGGTTTTCTGGGTCACCTTTAGCATGAATATTAAACTTTTTTAAACTTAATCCATTGGAAAATTTAATATCAATTGAAGCTGAATAATAATTAGGAAAGTCTTTTGTCATATTATAATTATTATTAATTTTTACTTTTTTGCGTAAATTATTTATATATGGATCATTTAAAAATTTATCATCAAAAAAATCTTCTAATATATTTTCATGTATTAGAGATATTATACAACAATGTTGAAGGGAAAACTTTGCCTCTATTTTAGTTTTAGGGTTATTATTGTCACAAAAATCAATAGCTGTTTCATAGGTTTCTATAACTATTTTTTCAATATTATTTATATTATACCTTTTTTCTTTTATTTCTTTTTTTATATCTAATGATACACCTATAACAGGATGACTATGTCTACATGATGGCCATGGTTTATTACTTACTTCATCAATAGCATGTATATCTTTATCAACAATCAGTTCTT
>CAZFKZ010000043.1:0-12952 GCA_964519035.1 uncultured Rhodobacterales bacterium
TGATGGTAAGAGGGAGTGAGCGTCTGCACCTTCATGACTATGACTATGACTATGATTGTTTTCTTTATTTGAACTCATGATTTTTACTCGTTTTTTTATTTTAAATTAATAGTATATTTATTTTGGTATCAAAACAATTCTTCCATTGACTTTACCTGCTCTTAAATCATCCATAGCCTGATTAGCTGTATCTAAATCTTGTTTTTTTACAGGTATTAATTTAGTTTTTCCTAGTTTAATAATATTTACTAATTCTTTCAATTCTCTTAGTTCACCAACATATGAACCTTTTAAAGTAATAGATCTCATTGGCACTAATGGAAGTGAAAGCTTCAAGGAACCACCATATAAGCCGACAACAATTACAACACCTCCTTTTTTAACTAATGATAACCCTAAGTCAGTTGTTTCAGGTCTACCTACAAAATCAATTGTTGCCTTGGCACCTATACCAACAATTTTTCTAATCTCTTCCTGCTCATCTGGAGAAAAAACTTTATCAGCCCCTGCTTCTAGTGCATTTTGACGCTTAGAAGCATCTTTATCTATAACAATGACTTTAGCCTTATGAACTGCCGGAGATAATAAAATCCCATTTATACCTACGCCACCAGCCCCAATAATAATAATCCAGTCACTCTCAGAAGTTTGGGGTATTTTCTTCAATGCACTATAGGCAGTAAGACCTGAGCAAGCATATGGAGCCGCTACTGCTGGATCAATATCTCCATAAGGAACTAAGTACCTACTATCAGGGACTATTATGTGATCAGAATATCCACCATTAAGCCTTGCTCCTAAGTATTTAGGAGCTTCACATAAAGTTTCATTGTCTTCCTTGCAGGCTTCACAAGTCCCACAACCTATCCATGGAAAGACAATTCCACTATCTCCAACTTGAACATGCTTAGCATCATCACCCACTGCAACTACAGTTCCAGTAATTTCATGACCAGGAGTAAAAGGTAATTTAGTTCCTCTGTCAGCTAAAGTTATTCTTTTTCCGTCTCCAAGATCAAAATACCCATCTGCAAGGTGAAGATCACTATGACAAACACCACATGCTGAAATCTTAACAAGAACTTCTTGACCTTTTGGAACAGGATTTTCGTATTCTCTTAACTCTAGTGGTTTTCCAAAATCAACAACTTGATAACTTTTCATCTTAAGATGCCCCCGATTATTTTATTCTAAGTGTAATATTAGATAGAAATTCTATTATTAAAAAATTTAAATTTTAATGACTACTAAAACCTAATTTACATACACTTTCAGAGTCAATCATAAATTCAGCAAATAACTCTTTGATATTACCTGTCTGGCCAAAACGATCAACCCCTAATGGTATCGTTTTGTGACCAAAGACCGATCCTAACCATGCTAATGTCATAGGATGACCATCTATAACCGTAATTATAATTGTACTTTTTGGTACATTAATAAATAATTTTTCTATATGTGAATTTTCAGAACTATTTCCATAAGACAATTTTTTTTCTTTCCAATCATGAAATAAACAGTCTGAACTAGTTATACCCAAAACACCAATATCTTTAAATTTATCTCCTAAAAAACCAGTAGCTTCAATAACTTCATGAGCTGTAACACCCTGATAAACTAAAATTAATTCTGGATTTGGTCCTGGTTTTTTTAACCAGTAGCCTCCACTTAATATATCATTTTGTAAATCATTATTAATATTTCTTAAAGGTTGATCAATAGCCCTTGTGCTTAATCTTAAATAAATTGAGCCGCCATCGTCACTTTGCATATAACCAAAACCATAATTCATTATTAAGGCAAGCTCATCTGCAAAAGCAGGTTCATAGCTTAATAACCCAGGCTGACTAATACCAATTAAAGGCGTTCCAATAGACTGGTGAGCTCCACCTTCAGGAGCTAATGACACCCCAGAAGGTGTGCCAATAATCATAAACCTTGCATCTTGATAACAAGCATAATTCATAGCATCTAGACCTCTGGAAATAAAAGGATCATAAACAGTTCCAACCGGAAATAACCTTTCTCCAAATAACTCATGAGACAAACCTGCAGCTCCAAGTAACAAAAATAGATTCATTTCTGCAATACCTAATTCTACATGTTGACCTTTAGGAGAAAAAATCCACTTTTGAGCAGATGGTATTTTTCTATCTCTAAAAGTATCAGAACCGTCATTACGACTAAACAAACCTTTTCGATTGACCCATGGACCTAAATTTGTAGAAACTGAAACATCTGGTGAAGTTGTAATAATTCTATCACTAAACTCAGAATTATTTTTTGCATATTGATCTAATATTTTACCAAAAGCATTTTGAGTTGAAATTTTTGTTTCTTTTATAGCAACTATGTCGTCTAAATTTATTTTTTCACTTTTAAATCTTCTGTGCTTAGCTTTTTGAAAAGGTAAGTTTTTTAGATGACTATCTATATCTAAACCATCCTTTTCATCAGCAAAGCTATTCCATTCACTGCCATCAATAATACCTAGCTTTGATTTAAAAACCTCCATTTGTGATTTTGTCATTAAACCTGCATGGTTATCTTTATGACCTGCTAAAGGTGTCCCCCACCCTTTTATAGTATAGGCTATGAAAGCAGTCGGTTTATCGTCTTTTATACTCTCAAAAGCTTTGCACAATGTTGGTACGCAGTGGCCACCTAAATTGCCCATTAAATCTAAAATATCATTATCTGACCTTTTATTAATCAATGCAGACACTTTATTTTGATCGCCTATATCATCAAGCAATCTTTCTTTAAAAGCAGCTCCTCCTTCGTAAATAAGTGCTGAATAAAGTTGATTAGGACATTCATCAATCCATTTCTTTAATTCTTCTCCTCCTGGTTCTTTAAATGCATCTTGTTGAAACTTACCATATTTTATGACAATTAAATTCCAACCAAACGCTTCAAAAACAGAACTTAATCTTTCAGATAAACCTTCATGAACAACTCCATCAAGTGACTGTCTGTTATAATCAATTATCCACCAAACATTTCGTAAATCATGTTTCCACCCCTCTTGAAGACATTCATAAACATTACCTTCGTCTAATTCTGCATCTCCAACTAATGCTATCATTCTTCCTTTAGACATATTTTTTTTATATTGCTTACTCAAAATATAATCTTGAATTAATGATACAAAGCTCGTCATAGCTACACCAAGTCCAACTGAACCTGTAGAGATGTCCACATCATCAATATCTTTTGTTCTAGAAGGATATGACTGAGCACCTCCAAAACCTCTGAAGTTTTTTATTTTATCTATTGTTTGCAGTCCTGAAAGATATTGTATCGCATGGAACACTGGACTTGCATGCGGTTTAACCGCTACTCTATCTTCCGGTTTTAAAATATTAAAATATAAAGCGGTCATTATCGATACAATAGAAGCCGAACTGGCTTGATGACCTCCAACTTTTAAACCATCAGAGTTTTCTCTAATGTGATTAGCATTATGTATCATCCAGCATGAAAGCCATAAAATCCTTTTTTCAACTTGCTTTAAAAATTTATATTTTTCCATGTAAATTTAATTCTATAATTATTTTTATAAGTCATCTTACTACTTTATGAGTAGAATGAATGACTAAAAATAACTTATTTATTCTATTATTAAGCATAACATGCTAATATTAATTATATAATAAAATTTAATTCTACAAAGTTATTATTTTGAGCAATATTGATAAAATAGACCAGAATATAATCTTTCATCTTCAACAAGATGGACGATTAACTAATTTTGAGTTAGCAGAAAAAGTTGGCTTATCACCTTCACCTTGTTTAAGAAGAGTGAAAAATTTAGAAAGCAAAGGTCTAATAGCTGGTTATACCGCTATAATTGACGAGGTTTCCTATGGATTCCCAATCACAGCATTCGTATCAGTAAGATTAGAAAATCAAACTGATCAAACACTTAAGTCATTTGAAGCAGGTATTACGTCCTTGAATGCTGTTATGGATTGTTGGTTAGTTACAGGAAATAGAGATTATCTTTTAAGAGTAGTTGCTTCAGATTTAAAGGACTACGAGACTTTTATGAGAGAAGAATTAACTAAAGTTAAAGGCATTGCTTCTATAGAGACTAATTTTGCTTTGGGTAGAGTTAAAACAAACAATAATCTACCTTTAAAATTTTAAAATTGAGGATAATTTTTGGATAAGTTAAAAAATATTAAGGCTGGCGATCTTAATATATCTTATTATGAAACAGGAAAAGCAGATGGAAAACCTGTTTTTCTTTTGCATGGTTTTCCATATGATATACAAGCGTACCGTGAAGTTGCTCCAATTTTAGCAAAAGAAGGTTGCAGAGTTATAGTCCCCTATCTTAGAGGTTTTGGGAGAACCACTTTTATTAAACCAGATAAAATTCGTTCTGGCGAACAAGCTGCATTAGGTTACGACCTATTATGCTTGATGAATGCGCTAAATGTTCCAAAGGCATTGTTAGCTGGTTATGACTGGGGAGGGAGAGCTGCTTGCATAGTTGCTGCATTATGGCCAGAACGCTGTGTAGGATTAATTTCGTGTAATAGCTATAATATACAGGATATAAAAAATTCAATAAATCCAGGATTGCCAAGTTTAGAACAAAAAATGTGGTATCAATATTATTTTCATAGTGAAAGAGGTCGTGTTGGATTAGAAACAAATAAGCATGAATTAATTTTACTACTTTGGAGCACATGGTCCCCTTCTTGGGAATTCACAAAAGAAATATATGATTTAAGTGCATCATCATTTGAAAACCGTGACTTTGTTGAGGTTGTAATTCACAGCTATAGACATCGTTTTGGACTTATAGAAGGAGATATAGAATATAGAAGTATTGAAGATAGATTGTCAAAATCACCTCCAATTAGTGTGCCAAGCATAACTTTTGATGGACAAGATGATGGAGTACGACCACCGTCACCTGCATCAACAGATAGACTTAAATTTAGTGGATATAGGCAACATGAAATACTTCCAAACGTTGGGCATAACGTACCACAAGAAGTTCCACATATTTTTGCCAAAGCGATTTTAGAGCTATACTTTAAACATTAAAGTTTATAAATTTGCTATTTGAGTTGGAACACCAAATTCTTTTTTACATATTTCAGCTAATATTTTAACACCTTCATCAATTTCATGCTTACTAGGATTTCCAAAACAAAGACGCATTTTGTTTTTACCGCTTAAATTAATAGACCACTCAACTCCAGGGTTAATTGCAACTCCATCTTTCAGAGCTAAATTATACAGACGAGAAGTATCAACACAATCAGGCATACTTATCCAAATAAATATACCCCCTATTGGCTTGACATACTCAGCAGCTGAGCCAAAATATTTATCTAAGGCGTTACAAATAGTGTTGGATTTTTCTTTTAATTCACCACTAAGAAATTTGACATGCTCATTGAAATTTTTATCACAATATTCAGCAAGTGCCATTTGTTCTAAAGACCCACTTCCAGCGTCAGTTTTATAAGGCAACAATCTTGAAAGGATTTCCCAACTTGCTACCAAATAACCAACCCTGAGCGCAGGCGCTATGGATTTAGAAAATGAACCACAATAGATAACAGAACCCTCTGTATCTAAAGATTTTATAGCTGGAGGCCTTTCACCACCCCATATTAAATCTGCATAGCAATCATCTTCAAAAATAGGAATGCCATATTGATTAGATAAAGCTAATAAACTTTTTCTTTTTTCAAGAGACATTATTGTTCCAGTAGGGTTTTGAATTGTTGGTATAGTATAGATATATCTTGGCTTTATTTTTTTTCGTTCAAGATCCTCTAATATATCTTTTAAAGCCTCTATATTCATACCATCATGTTCCAATGGTACACCTACCATATTAACTCCAAGCCTATTTAGTCTAGTGATAGTTCCACCGTAGTTTTCTTCTTCTATTATTACTGTGTCACCTTTTTTTAATAAAGTTTGATTAACTAAATCTAAAGCTTGCAAAGAACCTGAAACCACTAAAACTTCTTTCGTTTTACAATCAATAGATGCTCTGTTTTTTAATTTTTTAGTGATAAATTGTCTAAGTGGCAAATAACCTTGCGGCCCACTTTCTAATCCATATTTTGCTAATGTTTTGCCTTCTTTTGTAATAACTTGCTCAATAGACTTTTTTAAACCCTCAAGAGGTATGCTATCATTATCATTATGACCACCTATAAAATTATACTTTGGGTAACCTTTCCACTCAATAGCTGGAGCCAATGCTCCTGAGTGCATAAAATCATTTATATCAAACATAACTTTTCTCCCAATACAGATATAGATTACACTAATCTTTGATTTTGTAAGATTACTATAATATCCTATTATAAATGTTATATAATTTTAAAAAGTTTTACTATGAAAACAGTTAATCATTGGATTGAAAATGTTAACTCAAACAAAAGTTTGGTTTACAAAGGTCGTTGGGTAAACCTTACTTTTACATTTGGCATTAATGATAAAGATCTTTTGATTAAGATAATAAAAGGAAAAATACAATCCATCACAACAAGAACTATTAAGACACAAAGTGGAATATTTAGAATTCACGGACTTTCAGAATCTTGGGATAAGCACTGGCTCAAAATACCACCTAGAGATTATCATGATATTTTTGCCATGTTAGCCAAAAATATTATTACAATTGATGGAGACTTGACACCATTGATCCAAAATCTGCAGTATTTTAAAGACTTAATAGCATCTAATAAAAGTTCTGATTTTTAGTTAAGGTTTATAATGAAAGATAACAATATAAAATTTGAAGATATAACTGGCAGGTATTTTTCTATAAAAGTAGATGAAGAAGTTTTTAGAATTTACGTTGAAGAATCAGGAGCAGGCATTCCACTCATATGCCTTCACACAGCTGGGTCTGATTCTAGGCAGTTTCGTCATATTTTAAATGATAAAGAAATTACAAAAAAATACAGAGTGATTGCTTTTGACCTACCTTGGCATGGCAAATCTAACCCTCCTAATGATTATCATATAAAAGAATATAGATTAACTACAGAGCTTTACAAAAAAATAATAATGTCTTTTTGTGATGCGTATAAAGTTATTAACCCTGTTATAATGGGCTGTTCCATGGGGGGAAGAGTAGTCTTACATTTGGCTTTAGAACAATCAAATTTTTTTAAAGCTGTTATTTCACTTGAAGGTTCAGATAAGCTCGATGCTTATTATGACTTAGACTGGCTGCACAGACCAGATGTGCATGGAGGTGAAGTTCAAGCTGCCTTTGTTTCATCACAAATAGCTCCCCAAAGCCCAGAAAAATTCAAGCACGAAACATTATGGCATTACATGCAAGGAGGCCCTGGTATTTTCAAAGGAGACCTTTATTTTTATTGGCATGATGGAGATTTTGACGATCGATCTTCTTTAATCAATACCAAAGATTGTCCAGTTTACCTTTTGTCAGGTGAATATGATTGCTCATGCACTCCGGAGAGAACAGAGGCAACAGCTAAAAGAATAAAAGGATCTAAAGCAACAATAATACCAGGCATTGGGCATTTCCCAATGTCAGAAAACCCTGATCTATTTAAGAGATACATAAATCCTATTTTAGAAGAAATATCAGATTTATAAATTCAATTCTATCCTGATTTTTCTATATTACCACAAACACTTACAGCTTGACCTGAAATATTTTTTCCTAGTGGACTGCATAGAAAATGAGCTTGCTCAGCTAAATCATCATGAGTTACAAATCTATTAAGTGAGGCACCAGACAAAATTTCAGATTGCATTTCATCAAATGAAACATTCTTAACCTTAGCTTTCGCTTCTATAACTCTGTTTTGCCTTTCACCTTCAACTATCCCAGGCAGTAATGCATTAGCACGAATTCCTCTTGGCCCCAGTTCTATAGCCAAACTTTTAACCATCCCTATAACAGCCCACTTTGTTGCAGCATAAGGAAGTCTGTAAGCAAAACCAACTCTACCAGCTACAGATGATACAGAAAGTATTGAGCCTTCATCATTCATACGTGGGACAATTAAACGCATTGTTTCAAAGTGACTAGTCATATTAACTTGAATACATTCTTGCCAGCCACCAAGCGTTTGTTCACCTACACCTGCAGTTTCTCCAGCAATGCCTGCATTATTTACTATGATATCAATTTCTTCTAGATAGTCGAAACCTGCTTCCACCATAGATGCAATTAATTGAGTTTGCCTAAGATCACAGACAATAGCCTTAATGTTATCATCAACAAGGTTAGCTTTATTAACGGCGTCTTCGTTGATATCGCAAACAAACACTTTTGCACCAGCTTTTTCAAAACGCTTTGCAATGGCATAACCTATACCATCCGCACCAGCAGTTATAAGTGCTTTTTTTCCTTCAAGCAATTTTTCATAGTTCATTTTAAGTATTTCCTTATTTAATGTTAGTTTTATCTTTACCTTTCAAACCTAACATCTGCCTTGCTTCATCAGGTGTTGCTATTTCTAAAGATAAACCTTCGAGTATATCTCTTACTCTTTTAACTTGGTCAGCATTAGTTTTTGCTAAATTACCTGGACCGTCCCACAATGAATCCTCTAAGCCAACTCTTACATGTGATCCCAGAGCTGCGCCAGTTGCGTTCATTTTCATTTGCGAAGCACCTGCACCTACTACAGACCATTCATATCCGTCACCAAATAACTTATCTGCAGTTTTTTTCAAATGGAGTAAATTATCTGCATCTGCACCAATCCCACCCATTATACCCATAACAAACTGGATAAAATAAGGACCTTTCAACATTCCTTCTCTATGAAAATAATGAAGATTATACAAATGACCTACGTCATAACATTCAAACTCAAATCTAGTACCATTTGCATATCCTAGTGTCATAATGTTTTCTATATCTTCAAATGTATTCTTAAAGAGAGAATGTTTACTTCTTTCTAACATTTCTTTTTCCCATGGAAATTTAAGTTGATTATGTTTTTTTAACATTGGAAACAAACCAAAATTCATAGAACCCATATTTAATGAAGCAATTTCAGGTTGGAAATGCATTGCAGGTCTCATTCTGTCTTCTACAGTCATCTGAGGACCACCACCTGTAGTAATATTTATCACTGCATCACACGAACTTTGAATTGTAGGAAGAAACTTTTGAAACTCTTCTGGGTCTTGTGTTGGATGACCATCAATTTCATCTCGAGCATGAAGATGAAGTATTGCAGCTCCTGCTTCATGAGCTGCTAATGAATGCTCTATAACTTCATCAGCAGTAATTGGTAAATATTCAGACATTGAAGGGGTATGTATTGCCCCAGTTACCGCACAACTTATAATTACCTTTTTAGATTTAGCCATTTTGAATATCCTCTCCTAATTCAAGTTTAAGTTTTCTAATTAACGCTATCATTTTATTTCGTTTTTCAATTCTTTTTGGCCTATCTGAAAAAGCCAATCTTTTTCTCTGCTCTTCTTCTAATCTATTTAAGTAGTCGTCAGAGTACTCAGGAACAGTATTTTGTTCTCTAGCTAAATTTTGTATCCCAGACTTGTATCTACTAAAAGAATCCTTAATACCTTCAGGTGCATTTAAATCCATAATTTCAAATGGTCCTAGAAACGCCCACCTAATTCCAAGAGCATGTTTTAATGCTATGTCTATGTCGTCCATTGAAGCATATCCACCTTCGTGTAACCTCACCGCTTCATTTAGCAAAGCCCCTTGCAAACGATTTAAAACAAAACCTTCAGTTTCTTTATTAATTAAAATAGATGCATAATTAGCATTTTTGTATAAAGACAAAGCAGTTTTAATAATTTCTGGAGAAGTTTGAGGACTTCCACAAACCTCAACAAAAGGAACAATATGAGGTGGTAATGCAGGGTGAGCATTTATACATCTTTGCTTATGTAAAATATTTTCTGAAATTTTAGAAATTAATAAATATGAAGAAGAAGAAGCTAATATTGTATTTTTAGAAGATAGTTTATCTAGAATTGTAAAGATTTTTTTCTTTTCCTCTAAATCTTCAATTATACTCTCTTGTATTAAAATCGAGTCTTTACATATTTCTTCTATAGAACAATTAAGTTTTATATTAAGTTTAATCTTTTGAACATTTAAATCAGGATTGATAATTATTAAATCTTTGATTAATTTATCAAAAACATTTTCAAAGTTTTTAAAACTATCAGGGTTATTGTCATAAACTAAAGATTTATAACCAGCATTCGCAAAACCTATGGCCCAACTAGCTCCAATCAAACCAGCTCCACAAATACCTATATTCTGCATTAATTTATTTCCCAGTTAAAAAGAAAAAAAACCGCATCATAAAGATGCGGTTTATATAATATTGGTTAAATTAGCCGTGGCAGCCACAAGCCCATTTCAGGTTGATATATAACTAATGATAGTCCAATTAATTGTATAACAACAAAAGGAATAACTCCTCTATATATGCTTAAAGTCGCAACTTCTGGAGGCGCAACACCCTTTAGATAGAATAAAGCGAATCCAAATGGAGGAGTTAAAAAAGAGGTTTGTAAATTTATAGCCATCAAAACTAGAAACCACACCATAGTTTCTTTTCTTCCATCAAGGCCTGTCAGTTGAGTTACATGATCACCAAAATCAAGCAGTACAACTAAAGGAGCAAAAATAGGAAGTATTATTAAAGTTATTTCCACCCAATCAAGAAAGAAGCCTAATAAGAAAGTCATTCCCATAAGCAAGAATAATAGCCCCCATGATCCTAATCCAGCTTTTTCAATTAGTTCTTCAACAATATAATCGCCACCTAATGATCTAAAAACATAGGCAAAACAAGTAGCGGCTAATATTATTAAAAACACCATGGAAATTGTTAAACCAGAAGAATGCATAACACTCCTAAGCATCGGGAAAGAAAACTTATTACCTATAATAGCAATCATAGTAGCACCAAAGGCTCCCACTGCACCAGCTTCACTTGGTGTTGCCCATCCTAAAAGGATAGAACCTTTGATTAAAGCAATAAGACAAACAGGAGGCATAAAAGCTTTAAGAACCATCATTGGCAGCTTACCTTTTTCGTATTTCATGTCTTCCTCATTAATAGAGGGAGCAACTTTTGGATCTACTGAGGCCCATATAAAAATGAATACTAAATACATCACGGCAAGTGTTAAACCTGGTATTAAAGCACCCATAAATAGATTACCAACTGAAACCTGCATAATATCAGCCATAATAATTAACATAATACTAGGTGGTATAAGAATACCAAGAGTTCCAGAAGCAGCTATAACTCCAGTTGCCAAAGCATGACTGTATTTTGCTTTTAACATTGGAGGCAAAGCCAGAGCTGTCATCATAGTGACGGAAGCTCCAATAATACCAGTCATTGCAGCCAAAACGGTTCCCATAACTGTAACTGACATAGCTAAACCACCAGGAACTTTTCGAAGTAGGATCTGGGTAGTTCTTAACAAATCATTAGCAATACCACTTCTTTCCATCATGGTTCCCATGAATACAAAACTAGGTATAGCTACTAATATAAGATTTTCTGCAGAAAAACCCCACATTCGTGGTACAAAATTAAAAAATTCTGCAAATCTAAAAACTCCAAACAAGTAACCAATAAAGCCATAAGTTATAGCAACACCACCAAGTATAAACCCAACAGGATAACCTATAAAAAGTAAGACACCCATTGTCAAAAACATAAAAATAGGTAAATACTCAATTATTATTTCAACAAAATGCATTACTGCCCCCATACTTTCTTTTTATTACTATTATTAATTTCGTTATTTTCGTTATATCTTTGCCATGCTACAATTTTTACAACTCGCCAAGCATATTTGCCTGATAAGAGGAAAAGGCAACCAAGTATTGATATAGATAATAGAGATGCATTCATCATCAAAGCTTCATAAAAGCAGATCCCTACTATGATAGACGGTGCTACTGAAATTATATATGAACAAATCAAATCATAATTTCTTACAACACCGAATATTGAACCTATAACTGCTACAGAAAATGCAACCCACAATAAGTAAATAAAATTGTTATTTTCAAAAAAAGTAAGAGTGGCAGCAAGTGCTATAATTCCATATAAACTAGCAACAAAAATACCATAGGCTACTAGTTCATATTGCGATTGTGCTAAAGTCAATTTTTTAGCATCTGTTAAATAAGGAGTTCTTTGTTTATCAAACAAATATCCAGGAACTTTTGAAAACCACATGGCTTATCTCACTGCATTTAAAAGAATTATCTTATTTATCTTCATCATATTCAAGAGCTATAAGGTCAAGTTTCTTTTTGTTATCGCCCCAAATCACAGCTATCAACTGGATCATCACAGCCATTCCCGCTAAAAAAAGGACACCAAAGCCTATCGGTAAATATGTTTTAATAATCCACCTTTGACTTAGACCAACTAAGGATGCTGATACTTCATTGATTTGATATGAGTCCATTACATATATGCATGCGAAGTAAGCACAAACCAATGTAAATGGTAACATAAATAGAATATTTCCATAAAACTCTATTTTTGCTTTTCTTTTAAAAGAAAAATTTTCTCTTAAAAAATCAACACGAACGTGTCTGTTATGAGTGTAACCGTAACCAAGAACCAGACAAAAAACAGCAGTGTGAAGATGCCATTCCATTTCCTGCATTAAAGTTGATTCAAAGAAAGAACCAAAGTTGGCAACCATAAATATTTGTATCCATACTAATTTTCTAGCTACAACATCCCACATAGTTATTAATACTAGAGGAACTAAAAGCCATGTACCTGCCCTACCTACTCTATTTACAATTTCACGGAGTTTCTCACTAAGCGCGACTAGACCCTGCATATTTTGTTCTGTAAGACCCGACATGATTCCTCCCAACTTTTGGTGATAGTGTATTTAAAAAAAAAGTTAACTTATTAAATAAAAAAATTCAACATATTTT
>CAZFKZ010000044.1:0-12148 GCA_964519035.1 uncultured Rhodobacterales bacterium
CCAAAAGGATATGGTCTTGCTTTGATGATAGGAATTTTAGCTGGCTCTATAAATGGAGCAGCTTTTGGAAAAAATGTTATTGATTTCAATAAAGATTTCAAAACAACGACTAATACGGGACATGTTTTAATTGCTCTTGATATAGAATCTTTTATGCCTTTTGAAGAATTCATCAATGAAATTGATAACGTATGGAATATTATGAAATCATCAAGAAAAATGGAAGGTTATAGCAACATTCGACTTCCAGGTGAAAATAGGCATTTCATTTTTGAAAAAAACACTAAAGAAGGAATAGAGTTAAACGAAGACACAATTAACAAATTAAATCAGGTGGCAAAAAGTTTAGATGTACCAATTTTGAATTAAATATTTATTTTATTTTAAATAATGAACAAGCATTATCGCCAGTAATAAGTTTTATATCTTCATTTGATAAACCTTCAGTACCTAATACATGCTCAATTGGATCATCTTCAGCCATATCATAAGGATAGTCTGTGCCCATAATAATATGATTTGATCCAAACTTATCTATGAGGTATTTAAGTTGATCAAAAGAAAAAACAACAGTGTCAAAATACATTCTTTTTAAATAATCTGAAGGTTTATGTTTTAGATTATAGCCACTACAATCTGGTCTTGCTCCCCATGCATGATCAATTCTACCAGAATAAGCAGGGAGGTAACCACCACCATGAGCTACAAAAATTTTTAAAGTAGGGAATTTTTCCATAGTGCCATCAAAAATTAAATGATGAAGAGCGACAGTTGTGTCCATAGGATTACCAATAATATTAATAAAGTAATGGTTTTTTAATCTTTCTCCTTCAGGATAACCATTTGGGTGAAGGAAAATAGGGACATCAAGTTTTATTGCCATATCCCATATGGGGTCGTATGAGGGATGTGAAATTTCTTTGCCATCCTGAAATGTTATAATTTGAAAACCTCTGATATTTAATTCTTTTACACAGCGTTCCATTTCTTTTGCCGCAAGGTCTCCGTTCTGCATTGGTAAGTGACCAAGAGCAACAAATCTATCAGGTCTTGAAGCAGCAGTACTTGATAATTTATTATTAATCATTTGAATCGCTTTAAATGCTGCATCACTTTTTATATTGCAATAATGTTGAAATGGAACTGGAATAAGAACTTGTATATCAATACCTTGAGAATCCATTTTTTTTAATCGTGTTTCAACATTAGTTAAATCCATAAACCTATCTCTAATTTGAGTTAAATTTTGATTAACAGTAACATGATTAGCATGTCTATTTGCTGGCACATCTAAAGGATCAAATAAACCTTGAACAATATCAGCTGCTTCTTGAACATGGAGGTGACAGTGAGCATCTACAGTTTTAGAAGATGGCCTTATTTTAAAGCCTGGTTCTCCATGAATTCTAGTTGCAGTGCTTCCATATGGTTTAATATTCATTATTGGAACTCCATTATATAAATAAATTAATAAACCATAGTTTGATTAAATAAAAAAATTAAACAATAAAAAATTATATTTTAAATCAAGAAATATTATCATCAACACTTATATATATATTCATTATAAACATAGCTTTATTCTATTTTATTAATCTTTAAGTGTAAAAGGGCGTAATAAAATTATTAACATTTTGTCGCATAATATATATTATGTAATTTAAATATTAATAACTAAACCATCATAAGCTGGTTCAACTCCGATTGGACATAACTTAGTAACCTCATCATGATCAGATTCTGGACTTAAATGTGTTAAATAAGCAAAATCAGGATTAAGTTCTTTAATCCATTTAAAAGACAAATCAAAATGCGCGTGTGCTTCATGTGGCATTGCTCTAAGACCAGTAATAATAAGCAACTTAAGATTATATAAAAGCTTAAAACTTTTTAAAGGAAACTTTACTACATCCGTACAATAAGCAAAAGCTTCATTGAAAACAAAACCCATTGTATTAATTGCACCATGATTTTGCTTAAAAGATTTAATATAAATATCGTTAATCATAATATC
Source organism: uncultured Rhodobacterales bacterium (assembly GCA_964519035.1). Taxonomy (GTDB): domain Bacteria; phylum Pseudomonadota; class Alphaproteobacteria; order Puniceispirillales; family Marisalimonadaceae; genus CAJJBL01. The sequence goes on from CAZFKZ010000044.1 coordinate 2,015, forward strand.
TTGATAAAATTCAAAATTAACTATTTCTAAAGGTGGTTTAAAATATGATTGCGAAGACAAAGATTTATTAAATAAATAATCGTACCTTTTAAGTAAAAAGTCAGAAGTTGATTTATGGGTATAAATTTTAATTTTATTTTTATTATAAAAGTAAAAAGGCCTTAATTCATCAAGACCAGCTATATGATCTGAATGTTGATGAGTTATAAATACAGCATCAATTTTATTAATATTGTGATCAATAAGTTGGTTTTTTATATCTGGTCCAGCATCAATTAATATATTAGTATCATTAGACTGTATTAAAATGGCACATCTTTGTCTTTTATTTTTTTTATTCAACGGGTTACATTTACCCCACCCTAATTTACCTAATGCAGGAATTCCTACTGAAGTACCCGATCCTAGAACAGTTATTTTAATTTTATTATACATTAAGAGATCTTATTAAAAATGTTGAATGAATTATCATATATATATTGAGTGAAATCTTCAAATTTAGTTTTTCTTAAATTAGATAAATATTTTGCAGTATAAACACAATTCATTGGTTCATTTACACTTCCTCTTACAGGAACTGGAGAAAGATAAGGCGCATCAGTTTCAACTAGAATTTGATTGTCTGGAACTAAACAAGCAATTTCTTGAATTAATTTAGCAGATTTAAAGGTTACTATACCAGAAAAAGAAATATAAAAACCTAAATCAATCCCACAAATTGCTAAATCTCTTCCAGAACTAAAACAATGTAAAATAGCCTTAAACGCACCCTTTTTATATTCGTCAGTTATAATATCAATCATATCTTCATCAGCATCTCTTGAATGTATAATAACAGGTAAATTCATATCCCTAGCTACATTTATTTGGGTTATGAACGATCTTTTTTGTAAGTTTTTATCTTCATTTCCAAAATGATAATCTAATCCACATTCTCCAATAGCAACACATTTTGAAATATTTGATAATTCAGAAATTAAATCATAATTAGTACAATTCTTATCTTTTAAAACTTCGTTTGGATGTGTACCTACTGAAAAATAAATTTCATCATATGTACTAGAAATATCAATAATTTTTTGAATTTTATTTAAATTAGTTGATATAGAAACAATCTTCATAATATTTTGATTTTTAGCATTTTGAATAATTGTATCTAATTTAGAAAACAATTCAGGAAAATCTAAATGTGCGTGTGTGTCAATCAAAAAGCTCATAAGTAACCTATAAATTAATTATTTTCAATTCTTGGGAAAAGTGCTGAAGGTATAATAATTTCTATATCACCATCTATAAAAGTATTAATAGAATTTAAATTTCGTAAATCAGCAGAAACTGACAAATGATTCAAAATATAGTTTGATGATAATGGAAGAAATGGTTGAAGAATAATCCCTATTTGTTTCAATGTTTCAAGTAGAGTATAAAGGACAACTTCCATTCTGTTAAAGTCATTTTTTTTCAGTAACCAAGGTGCTTGTTCGTCTACGTATTTGTTAGCATTTCCTATTATAACCCAAACATTTTTTAAGTATTGATCTAGCTTTTGATTATCAATAAGGTCCCTATAATCATCTAATTTATCTTTGATTGAATTAATTAAAAACTTATCTTGACTAAGAAAAACCAGAGGTTTTTTTGGAATTTTTCCGTTACAATTTTTAACAACCATTGATACAACTCTTTGAAAAAGATTCCCTAAACTATTTGAAAGATCACTGTTTACCCTATTAACTAATTGTAAAACAGAAAAATCACCATCATTTCCAAAAGGTATTTCTCTCATTAAGAAGTATCTAACTTGATCTACTCCATACTTTTCCACAATTTCAAATGGATTAATTACATTTCCTAGTGATTTAGATATTTTTTGACCTTCATTAGTCCACCAACCATGAGCAAAGATTTTTTTTGGTAACTCTAAATCTGCAGCCATTAAGAATGCTGGCCAATAAACTGCGTGAAATCTAATAATATCTTTACCAACTAAGTGAATATTTGCTGGCCAAAAATTGCAAAATCTTTCATTTTCATTTTCATAACCAATAGCAGAAAGATAGTTAGTTAATGCATCCAACCATACATACATAATATGATCATCATCATTAGGTACTTTAATTCCCCAGCTAAAACTTGTTCTGCTAACAGAAAGGTCTTTCAAACCACCCTTTACAAAACTTAAAACTTCATTTTTTCTAGTAGAAGGAGATATAAAATTTTCATTATTGTTATAATGTTCAAGTAACTTATCTTGCCATTTTGATAAATTAAAAAAATATGATGGTTCTTCAACCCATTCTACTGGAGCACCTGATGGAGCTTTACCATCAATTATTTCACTTTCTAAAAAAAAAGCCTCATCTCTTATTGCATACCATCCAGCATATTTTCCTAAATAAATATGCCCTTTTTTAATAAGTAAATCCCATAATTTTTGGCAAGATTCTAAATGTCTTTTCTCTGTAGTTCTAATAAAATCATCATTTTCGATATGCATACATTTTAATAAATCTCTAAAGTTAATAGAAACTTTATCAACAAAATCTTGTGGTTTAGTTTTGTTATTTTTTGCGGCCAATTCAACTTTTTGACCATGTTCGTCAGTACCAGTTAAAAAATATACTTTAAACCCATCTAGTCTTTTGAACCTTGCTATAACATCACATGCAAGTGTTGTATAAGCATGACCGATATGAGGCTTATCATTAACATAATATATCGGTGTAGTTATATAAAATTTATTGTTCATTCAATAAAAACCTTTAAAAAAATTAGTTTTGAAACAAATCTTTAAATAAATTATCAATAATATCTGTTTCACTTATATTCAAAAAACTAGCAGAATGCATATCTTTAACAAATTTTGAATGTAAGCTCAAAATTTTCTCTAAATTATTATTTTTAATAATGATTTCAATTAATTCTTTTTCATTGGATAAAGAAGTTTCAAGATATTCGTTTTGTAATAAAAAAAATGAAGTCTTTTTTATCAAATTACTAATTATTAATCTAATAATAAAAATATAAAAACCACTTTCTTTATTCTTAACAGATACTAAGTTTAAAATTGAACTACTTAATCTAAAATAGTTGGATTTTTTTAGTAAATCATTAGTCAAATTGAGATAAAAACCGAAAACTTCTTTATTGTGTAAACTTAATGCTAATCCTGGAGAACCCATGGATATTTCATTAATAAAATATCGTTCATCAAGAGTAGTTTTTTTAAGATTTTCATTTAAAAAAATATTAAATTCCTCATTTCCAAGTAAATTTATTCTATATTGATTACATCTTGAAGATATTGTTTTCAATATATTAATAGAATTGTGAGATATAAGAAATATATAAGAGCTCTTAGAGAGTTCCTCTATAGTTTTTAATAGTAGATTCATAGAGTTAATACTTAAATCATCAATGGTATTAATCACGGCTACCTTTACTTTCGAAATAGAAAAAGTACTTTGAAAAAAACTGTTAAGCTTTCTTACTTTATCAATTGGAACCTTTTTTTCATTTGAATTGAGATCTAATTCCAATTTTAAAAAGTCAGGATGGGTATTATTTTCAAACAAGTATTGTGATTTACATTTATCATACAAAGAAAAAAAATCTGTGTCCGTAATTTTATTTTTTAGATCTGATTTAGAGCTTTCTTCATAATGACATAAAATAAATTTAGATAACTTATATACAAAGTTAGCTTTTCCAACACCTCTTGGGCCACTAATTATATAAGAATTTGTATTTTTGGAATATAAACTTAAACCAATATTCTTAATAAAATCTTTATTACCATAAAAGCTAGTTTTCAAAGGTAAACTATACATTGTTACCCATTAATAAACTTAAAGAATAAGTTATGTCTTTAGAAATTTTTTCAATTTTTTGATTACCATCAATTTTTATAATTCTTTTAGTATTTTTTTTCCATAGCTGATTGAAACCAATAAAAACTTTTTTATGATAATCAAGTCCAAAACTTTCGAATCTATTTTCATTCTTATCGTTTATTCTATTTTTAGATCTAATTAGACCTAATTCTGGATTTAATTCTATAAAAAAAGTTATGTCAGGGTATAAATTATAACAAAAATTTTTATGAAGATTTTTTAAAATTGATTTTTCAATTGAACCAACAAAACCTTGATAAACTATTGTAGAATCAATGAAACGATCACATATAACAATCTTATTTTCATTCAAAGAAGGTATTATAACTTTATTAATATGCTGTCTTCTCAACGCATTAAAAATTAAAGCTTCAGAAAATGGATCCCACGTATCTTTTACTCCAGAAACTAATGATTTTCTAACTATTTCCCCTTCAGTAGTACCGCCAGGTTCTCTCGTAGAGATAACATTATAGTCTTTACTTAAAAGATAAGATTTTAGTAAATCAATTTGAGTGGTTTTTCCTACTCCCTCACCCCCTTCAAAAGTAATAAATTGTCCTTTAGGTTTGCTAGGCCCCTTTAATCTATTCGGCAATAATATCTCCATATAACAAGAATTTTAAAGTAGCTTTAATTCTACTAAATGAAGATAGTTTTTGAACATTTTGACTCGAGACAAGATCTTCTATTATTGGTTTTTGATTTGGGACAGATATAATAATTTCACCAACCTTATCTCCTTTTAAAATAGGCGCTGGAATAGGGTCATTCCATTTAATTTTAACTTTAGTCTTATTAAACTCCAAAGGAGTAATTATTTTTTTAACACTATTTTTGGCTAATAAATTTATTTTAGATACTTTACCTAACCAAACATTAGCTTTAGTTAAGCTTTTCTTTTGTTCAAATAAAGATAACAACACTGTTTCTCTGAAAACAATTTCAAAAAGCCTTTGACTTTCATAGGTTCTTTCTTTTTTGCTATTCATCCCATTAATTATAATAGAAACTCTCCTATTATTTCTTTTTACTGATCCAATCAATCCGTAACCTGATTCATTTGTATGCCCAGTTTTCAGTCCATCGGCACCATTCAAATTATATAACAAGGGGTTTCTGTTAGATTGCTTAATATTATTATAAGTAAAAATTTTTTCTTTAAATAAATTATACAATACAGGGAAATTTTGAATTAAATTTTTTGTCAAAATTATTAGATCATTCGATGTGGTTTTCAAATCTGGATGAGGCCAACCTGTTGAGTTTGTAAAATAAGTGTTTTTCATACCTAAAAACTTTGCATATCTATTCATTTCTCTTGCAAAGGTATCTTCATCACCAGATATACCTTCTGCTATAACAACTGCAGCATCGTTCCCAGATTGAACAATTAAACCAAGCAATAAATCAGATATAGTAACATTACTATTTAATTCTAAAAAAGATCTGGAACCTCCCATTTTCCAAGCCTTGTTAGAAACTTTAAAAGTATCTGACATATTTAAGATACCGTTTTGCAATCTATCAAATACTATGTATGAAGTCATAACTTTAGCCATAGAAGCAGGTTTCATAACTTCATCACCATTTTTTTGAAATAATATTTTATCAACTTCATGATCATATATTACGACATGTTTAGCAGTAGAAGTTATTTCTAAAATATTTGAAAATGAAGGACTAGGAAAAACTAAAACATACCATATTAACATTAATGGACTTAAAGGATAAAAGTACTTTAATTTAAAAAATATCAACCCCTTTAAATTTTTATTCAATAATAATTTTAGCACCCTGCATTCCTTTGCTAGTTAACAGTGACAACACTCTATCCACTTTATTGACAATAACGTATGGCCCTGATTTTACTTGGAAAATATTTTTATTATTTATCATAACATTGTAGATTTTAATGTTTTTAATATAATTTAGTTTTTCTTTCATTAGATTAGCAGATTTTAATGTAGAAAAAGATCCTAACTTGATAAAAATTTTGTAATTACTCTTTAAGTTTTTTAAATCGTAATCAATTTTTTTATTTTTTTGGATATAAGCTTTATTTATACCTTCTATTTTAACAATACTTTTTTGAGGTTTATTTATAGTCGGAGTATCTGGTTTTGGCAAATCTCTTAATTCAGGAAACAATCCTTTTTTGGCTAATTTTTCTAGCGCTTTAGTTTGTTCTTGTAAGATTGTTACTTTTACTAAACCAGTACCTTGCTTTTTCAAACCTAACAGATCTGCAGCTTTAGAAGATAAGTCTATTATTCTATCATTAACAAAAGGACCTCTGTCATTTATTCTCAAATTTAAAGATTTATTATTTTTTAAATTTGTTACTTTAACTGCACTAGGCAAGGGTAAAGTTTTATGTGCTGCAGTAAGTTCATTTTGATTGTAGATTTCTCCATTAGCAGTTAATTTCCCATGAAATTTAGGACCGTACCATGAAGCAATACCAGTTTTACTATATAACATGTCTTTTTTAGGAAAATAAAATTTACCTTTGACTTCATATTTATTTCCTATTTTATAGATCGGTATAGGAAATGTTTTTTTAGTGTCCTTAGGTAAAATATATCTTTTACCTAAATTAGCTGCTACTTCTATGCTAGATGTGCAGGATTGGTTTATTAAGATTATAAAAATAAATAAACATAAATTTTTAAATATTAGAGATTTTTTTTTTGATAAAAGTATCTTCATTTTAAATATTTTTCATATTAATTTTCTTTAATTGAATCTGATAAATTACCAACAGCAATTGCAAAAAAATTAGATCTATTCCAATTTAATAATGAATCAAAATTTTTATAAACCAAATAACCATATTTCCCAAAGTTGTTAGGAATAATTAAGCGTGCCTTTTGATTAACTAAAGGAAGTTTATTTTTATTACTATTTAATATATTATAATTAGACCATTCTCTTAATAATAAAATTTTATTTTTATCAAACTTTTCATTATAATTCCCAAGGTAAACTTTTCTACCCCAAGTAATTTTATCTGACCATCCTACATTTTTTAAATAGTTTGCAGCTGAGGCAAATACATCTCCCTTAGAACTCCAAATATTTTTAGAACCATTTTTATCCCAGTCTGACGCGTAATTTAAAAAACTAGAAGGCATAAATTGACACTGTCCCATTGCACCGGCCCATGAGCCAGTCATTTTATTTAATGTGATATGACCTTGATCAATAATTTTAATAGCATTTAACAATTCTTTTTTAAAATAATCATGTCTTCTTCCCTCAAATGCCAATGTAGATAAAGATGATATTACAGGAAAACCACCAGTTAATCTTCCAAAGTCAGTTTCAATACCCCATAATGCGACTATAAACCTAGGTTGAACGCCATAAAAACTTCCAATTGTTTTTAAAAGCTTTTTATTTTTTTTATACTCCAGATTTGCTTTTTTAATTCTTGATGAAGTAACTACTCTTTTTAGATATTGCGATAAAGTTAATTTAAATTCTGGTTGGGATTTATCTAACTCTATAACTCTTGGAATAAAAACTGTTGTTGTTTTGAACTCAGATATAATTGATTTAGAAATGCCCATGGCATTAGCTTCTTTAGCTATTCCATCAATAAAAATTTTAAACTTATCATTTGCTGAAGCAACATTAGAAAAAAAAGTAATAAAAATACTTAATAGTATAAAATTAAAATATTTTATAAATTTTAACATTACTACCTCCCTATCAGTTAGTAATATCATAACATAAACACATGTATAAAATAATAAAGTAAAATACATTAAATATGATTGTATTAATAACTTTACAAATGTTTTATATATTTAATAACGAGAGATATATCCTCTGCATTGAATATTTAATATAGATGATATTTTTCTTGCTGTTTGTAAAACTAGTTCAGTGTTTAATTGTGTTTTTACATTTAGTGTATTTAATAAATTTACTATATCCTCTGTAGGCAAATTCCCTATATCACCTATACTTTTTGGCATAACTATACCCCCACCAATTCCACAAATAGATCCTTCAATAAATGTTACACCAGCATCTAAAGCAGCTAACATGTTTACAGTAGCCATGCCAAAACGTTCATGCACGTGAAATCCAATTTCAATATTGGGCCATCTATCTTTTATAAATTTAAAAACGTGATTAATAATTAAAGGATTTTCCATACCAGTACTCGCAGCTAAATAAATACGTCTAATACCTTTGTTATGTAATTTATTAACAACTGAAAAAATTTTTTCATTAGGTAATATACCTTCATACGGACAAACAAATGCAACACCTAAGGCCATTATAAAATCAACACCTGATTTTTCACATAATTTTAGAATTATTGAGGCACTTTCAATAGCATCATCAATTGACATATTTTGATTTTTTAATAAATAAGTTTCACTTATAGTTAATAACCCTAATATTTCATCAACCATTTTAGTTTCTACAGCTCTTAAAGCCCCTTTTATATTGGGAACAAGGACTCTATAAGTTGTTCCTTGTCTTCTATTAATATTTTCTAAAACTTTTTCTACATCTTTTAACATTGGAACTTTGTCTGGATGAGCAAAACTAGATACCTCAATTACAGGAAATTGAGCATCAGATAATAAATTAATCATATTAATTTTGTCTTTTGTAGGCACCCATTTATTTAAAGATTGAAGACCATCTCTAGGCCCAACTTCAATAATTTTTATTTTTTTTGGTAGATTAAACAAATTAAATAACCCTTTTTTATAAATTGTCTATATTATATCCCTCTTTAATCAACTCTTCTTTACTGAAACCAAGCTGGTTTATTAGAACTTCAACGTTATGTTGTCCTAATTTTGGTCCTGCATGTTTGATTTCACCAGGAGTGCGAGAAAAATTACCAACAATATTTTGCATCTTTATTGGGCCACTTAACTCTTCATCGTTTATTTCAATTATATTTTTGCGTGATTTAATATGTTTGTCTTTAAATATTTCTGCAATATTATTACAGGCAGCAATTGCTGCTCCAAATTGATCAAAAAGTTGTATTAAGTTTTCTTGATCAAAATCTAAAATTGCTTTTTGTAAAAATTCATCTAAGACTTTTGAATTTTTAATGCGTAATCTATTATTAAGAAATCGTTTATCATATATCAATTCCTTAATTCCTAATGCATCACACATTCTTTCGAAAGTAGATTGTGCACTCCCAGAAATTGATACCCATTTATTATCACGGGTTTGATAGGTATTTCTTGGGGCCGTAAATGGTAATCTACTACCATCTCTCTTTTGAATTATACCCAATTGGTCATAATCAACAACTTGTGGGCCAAGCAAAGTTAACAAAGGTTCATAAATAGCAAACTCAACAACTTGTCCTTTTCCACTTATTTGGTCTCTTTCGCGCAATGCAGTTAAAGCTAAAAATGCTCCCATCAAACCAGATGTTTCATCAGCAAGACCAAAACCGGGTAATAATGGAGATCTGTCAGGATAACCATTAATAGATGCAAAACCAGAAAAACCCTCTGCTAATGTGCCAAAGCCTGATTTATGACTATAAGGACCAGTTTGTCCAAAGCCAGTAATTCTTATCATAATAAGTTTTGGGTTAATCTTGCTTAAAGTTTTGTAACCAAGACCCCATTTTTCTAAAGTTCCTTTTCGGTAATTTTCAACAATAATATCAGCATCTTTTATTAATCTTTTTACAATTTCAACGCCAATCTCTTTTCTTAAATCAGCTGTAATAGATTTTTTGTTACGATTTATTAACTTATACATTAAGCCAACACCGTTTTTATTATTACCCCAATATCTAATTTCGTCTCCTAAATCTGGTTTTTCTACTTTAATTACATCAGCTCCAAAATCTCCTAAAAACATTGATGAAACTGGCCCTGCAAGAAAATTGGAAATGTCAATTACTTTTACACCATTAAGCGCACCTTTCATCATGTTTGTCTTTTCTCCTATATTCATCTGTAGATCCAAAATTAAATTATAAAAAATGCTAAAATAAAAAAATGATTATATCAAATTTTAAATCTTATTTAAATTTAGTATTTTGTAAAATTTATTTAGTTTATATTTTCCTTATGATACGGGTAGAAATATATATAAAAAAACTTGCCATAGATATAAAGCTAAGGTAAATAAAATTCAAACTACCGGATGGGTGACTGAGCGGTTGAAAGTACCGGTCTTGAAAACCGGCGAAGGTGAAAGCCTTCCGTGGGTTCGAATCCCACCCCATCCGCCA
>CAZFKZ010000045.1:0-2791 GCA_964519035.1 uncultured Rhodobacterales bacterium
CCCTGATAACTTTCTACAACAATTTCATGTGTCAAAAGATCGTTACGAACTTTATCTGCATCTACATCAGGTAAGTCTGTTTTATTGATTGCTAATACAATTGGAACTTTAGCAGTTTTAGCATGAGAAATCGCTTCGATAGTCTGAGGTTTCACACTATCGTTTGCAGCTACTACCAATACAACTACATCTGTTAAGTTAGCTCCTCTTGAACGAATATTTGTAAACGCTGCATGACCAGGCGTATCTAAGAATGTTATCGTACTGTCTTTATGCTTAACTTGGTAAGCGCCAATATGTTGAGTTATTCCACCTGATTCTTTTGCTGTTACATTTGTATTTCTTAAGGCATCTAATAGAGAAGTTTTACCATGATCAACATGGCCCATAACCGTTACGATTGGTGGTCTAGGTTTAATATTTGATTTATCAGTTTTTTGATATCCAGCAATTATTTCATTTAGACTAATAGAGGCTTTTCGATTTGGAGTATGCCCAAAGTCTGCAACTATTAATTCTGCTGTATCACCATCGATGTACTGATTAGCTGTTGCCATTATTCCACTTTTCATTAATGATTTAATAACATCACCTGTTTTCTCTGACATTCTGCTAGCTAACTCTTGAACTGTAATTTTTATGGGAATATCAACATCCCTTATTATTTTTGAGCTACTTGTAAGACTAGGTTTATATTTGGTTTTTTGTTTTTCTCTTGCTCTTTTTACTTTAGATAAGCTTGGAAGTTTTTCATAATCAGGCTCTCCCTCTAGTAGATTATTAACAGCTAGAGACGATAATTTTTTTTGAAAACCTGAAGCATTAATGGTCAACTTTTTTCTAATAGGTGCTGCAGGAGATTTAGATGTTGGATTATTGGACTTAGGTGCAGGCTTAGAGACCTTTGTTGTGGTAGATGGTTTGTTATCTTTATTCATATAAATTCTATACTAGTCTAAATAAATTTCTCTTGCATCCATAATAATCTTCTCAGCAACAGCCTTATCTATTTTTCTGTACAGAATTCCATCCTTGCCAATAAGTTCATCGGTAGAAAGGTCTGCAAGATCCTGTCTTGTCATAATTTTCTCATCAATAAGGATTTTTAGAATTTTATTATCAAACGCATCAATTGTTTTTAAGTATTCCTCAACAGCTGACTCATCTATTAATTTTTGTAGACTTAATTTTTCATTTTCAACGTATTGAGATGCTCTAGAGTGTATTTCAATAGCTAATTCTTCATCAAATCCTTCAATTTTTTCAATATCTGCCACGTTAGCATTATTGATTTTTTCAACACTATTATAACCTTCAACAACTAAAAGTTGGGCTATCATATCCTCTAAGTCCAATTTTTCAGCAAAAAGCTCAGTTACCATTTTAAATTCCGCTTGACGACGTTCAGTATCTTCTTTTTCGGTAAGAATATCAATTTCTAGACCTGTTAAGATTGAAGCAAGCTTTACGTTTTGACCTCTTCGTCCTATTGCTATGCTCAACTGATCTTCCGGAAGAACTACTTCAACTTTGTTGGAACCAGGAAACTCATTAACTTTTGCAACTTCTGCTGGAGCAAGAGCGTTCATAACATATCTTGATTGGACTTCTGACCAATTCACAATATCAATTTTTTCACCTTGCAGTTCATTAACAATTGCCTGCACTCTAGAGCCTCTCATACCAACACATGCTCCGACAGGGTCTATGGATTTGTCATTAGCGCGAACAGTAATTTTTCCTCTACTACCAGGATCTCTTGCAACTGACACAATTTCAATTTGTCCTTCATATATTTCAGGAACCTCTTGCACAAAAAGTTTTGCCATAAACTGAGGATGAGTTCTTGATAAAGAAATTTGATGACCCTTGACTTCTTCTTTGATGTCAAAAAAATAGGCTCTTATACGATCTCCATTTTTAAAATTTTCTCTAGGAATAAGTTCATCTTTTCTAAGAAATCCCTCTGCTTTTCCTAAATCTACAATAATATTTCCAAATTCAATTCTTTTTACAATACCAGATAATACTTCTCCAACCTTATCTTTGTAATCATTAAATTGTCTTTTCTTTTCAGCTTCACGGACTCTAGTGTAAATAACTTGTCTAGCCATATTAGCGGTAACTCTTCCAAAACTTACAGCTGGAAGTTCTATATGAATTTGGCTTCCTATTGATGCTTCAGCATCATGTTTTTTAGCTTGTTCTAATAGAATTTGATTTGATTGCAGAACTGGATCAATTGTTTCTACAACATCTTTAATATGTGTTAATTTAAAATTACCTGTAAATCTATCGATTACAGCTTTAATATTATTTTCTAATCCATACTTAGATTTTGCAATTATTTCAAAAGACTCTTCCATAGCTTGCATAACTATATCTAATTCTATTCCTTTTTCTTGCGAGACGATGTCTGCAACTTTTAATATTTCATTTTGATTCAACATGTTTTAAATTCTGGTTAAAAAAAAAGGCGGGCTAACCCACCTTATGGTTAATTACTTTTACGAACGCTAAAATAGAATAATTTACTATTTTTGTCTAAGGCTTTTTTCTCATATTTAGTGCCAATTGCATTGAAAATGCTATATTGCCACATATCTGGTGTCTTTATCTTAGTTTTAAAGCCATATTTAGAAACTAAAATGAGAGCATCAAGAAAATAGTCGCCATGATCAGTGGCAAATTCCAATGACGATTCAGGCTTCATTGCTGGTAAAATCTGGTCCAAAAGACTAGCGCTAAAAGTTCTTCTTTTTTTATGTCTCGTTTTAGGCCAAGGGTCTGG
>CAZFKZ010000045.1:2891-5782 GCA_964519035.1 uncultured Rhodobacterales bacterium
AATTCCTAACATATACATTAATAAGATTAATATAATTGCGATATTTAGAAAAGGTTTACATTCTTGCTTATTAGAAGATTTGAAAATATTAAAGTTCATATGACCTTTTTTGTTATTATCAATTTTATCTAGAATTTGGCCATCAGTATTTACAACTGCAGAGATACCAGAAGGTGTAGATCTTACTAAAGTCATTTTTTGCTCTACACTTCTTAATAAAGAGTTTTTAAAATGTTGACTAGGTCCAATATAATTACCAAACCAAGAATCGTTAGATATTTGTAATATGAAATCTGTTTTACAAATATTATTATTAATACCTGAGTAGTCAAAAATTGACTCAAAACAAATCATTGGACTAACAATGAAATTTTTATTTAAGTTCATATGATTATTTTTTTTGCCCTTAGAAAAGCTAAGACCCATATCTAAAAATTTACTAATTTTATAACCATCGAAAGGCATATATTCACCAAAGAGAACTAATTTTTGCTTATCATAAGACTGCTCGACATCTCCCTTATTATTAATGTAATACATTCGGTTATACAGCTTGTCATTTGTAAGGGCATTAGCTCCCAGGATAAGATTTTGATTATTTGATAATAAATTTCCAATTCTTTTTAAAAGAGCTTTTTTGTTATTAAGATCAAGGTTTAATGCGCCCTCTGGCCAAATTATTAGATCAGAGTTTGGATATTCTCGAAGTGCTTCTTTTGTTTGTTTTTCATAAATTTCTATCTTTTTTATTGTTGAAAAATTGACTAATGACTCTTTAATATTTGGTTGAATGATGAGTATGGAAATTGGCTCACCATCTTTATCATAAAATCTATCTTTATTAAAAGGTATGAACTGCAGGCTATACACAACAAATATGAGTAAGGAGCAAGACAAAAGAATAATTTTTTGCTTATTAAAAAGACCATAAAGAAAAAGAGCTATTAATAAATGATTGATAATACCAAATCCATAAATACCAATAAGTTGTACAATTTTCAAAATATATAAATTATTTACCCAAATAATTGATGATGGATTCCAAGGGAAACCACCTAATAAAAATTCTTTAATCATGGCAACTAAAGTTAAGGAAAGGGGTATTAGTATTATTCTAATATTTCTTTTAAGAACTATCTTATTAAGCAATCCAATAAACAAAATATTTAACAAAGCTAAAAAACTTGATAGTAAAAAAATCATCAAAATTCCTAGCACAATGTACAATGCCCCTCCTGTTTGAAAAGACTGCGATATCCATGAAAGTGAAAAAAAATAATTTAGAAAAAAGAATATAAAAAGTAGTTTTAAATTAAAACTTTTTTTACCAAGGTATAGGTAGAAAATCATTGTAAAAGAAAGAAAATAAAAAGGCGTAATAGATAAAGGAGGAGTCGATAAGAAATAAAAAAAAGAAGCTAAAGGTATTAAGATATAGAAATAATTTTTTTTCGATGACACACTATTTGGCTTTCACACCATGCACGATAACTTCTAAAACTTTTCTTGTTGAAGCTTTGAAGATAGTAAATGACAACTTTTTATTAATTTTAAACTTCTCATTTTTTTTTGGTATTCTTCCTGCGATATTAAAAATAATACCTCCAATTGTTCCAACATCTTCTTTTAGATTTTCAGGAATTTGTATGCCAAATTCTCTTTCAAAGTCATCTACAAGCATGGCGGCATCCATAATAAGTTTTTTATTTTTCACATGGTATAGAGGATCTTCTTCGCTATCATGCTCATCTTCAATTTCTCCAACGATCTCTTCAACTAAATCTTCAATTGTAACTAATCCAGCAATAGAGCTATATTCGTCAATCACCATAGCCAAATGCGTGTTTTTCTTTTTCATTTTTTGCAATAAATTAAAGACAGGAGTTGTAGATGGTACAAAAAGCACCTCCCGCATTAAAGACTGAATTTTAAAGGATTTTAAATTAATTTTTTTGAAAAGATCCTTGATGTGCACCATTCCAAAACAATTATCTAGATCGCCTCTAACCACAGGCATTCTAGAATGAGCCTCTTTATTGATAATCTTAATAAGTTTTTCTTTTTTTATATTTTCATCAATGTAAACAATTTCTCCTCTTGGGACCATGACGTCATCAGCAACTTTTTTATGAACATTGAGTAAATTATTAAAGATTTTTTTTTCTTCTATCTTCGCTATGCCTGAAGTATCAGATGTAGCCGATATAAGATTAATAAGCTCAGATTTAAAAGTATCATCTTTAATTAGATCTTTTAGTAATTTAAGAGTTAAGTTTTTTTTAAGTTTCATGAGTTGCCTTTAAACCTAAGTTAATCATACAAATGTTTTCTAACATCCTCATAGTTTCTCTATTATTTTTATCATAATGGCTATATTTAAATAAATGAAGCATACCGTGAACCATTAACATAAAAAAACTTTGTGATGAATATTTTCCATTTTTAAGAACGTAACTTTCTGTGATTGCTATATCTCCAGAAAAATCAATATCACCAAAAGAAATTACATCTGTAATTTTATTTTTTCCTCTAAAATTTTTATTTAATGATCGAATTTCTTCATCGTTTACAATTTTAACACAGATTTCTGATGAACCCTGAATGTAATGGAGGGACTGGAAGTATGTTGATAACAGAGTAAGTTGTTTTTTAGAATTTTTAATAAATTCTTTAAATTTTTTATCACCCATAAAAGAAATCTTTAATTTTTTATTTTTAATAATCAAAATTGAATTTTATTTATCGTAAGCATTAATAATTTTTTCGACCAATCCGTGACGACAAACATCACTACTATTTAAATGAACAAAACCTATATCTTTGACTTTTTCTAACTTTTCCATTGCATCCATCATTCCACTTTTAGCATTATCTGGAAGATCTTTTTGACT
>CAZFKZ010000045.1:5882-11598 GCA_964519035.1 uncultured Rhodobacterales bacterium
TTTCCATTGCATCCATCATTCCACTTTTAGCATTATCTGGAAGATCTTTTTGACTCAAGTCGCCGGTAATAACCATTTTGCTGTCTTGACCTAATCTTGTCAAAAACATTTTCATTTGGGTCGGTAATGTATTTTGCGCCTCATCTAAAATTATAAAGGATTTATTTAAAGTTCTTCCTCGCATGAAAGCTAAAGGAGCTATCTCAATTGCATTGTTTAATACTCGACGATCTACTTCTTCTCCTGGCATCATCTCGTATAAAGCGTCATATAAAGGCCTAAGGTATGGGTCGATTTTTTCTTTCATGTCTCCAGGTAAAAAACCTAATCGCTCACCAGCTTCAACAGCTGGCCTTGATAAAATTAATCTATTAATTTTACCTTGAGCAAACAAACTAACACCATAAGCAACTGCTAGGTAGGTTTTACCAGTTCCGGCAGGACCAATAGCAAAGACAATATCTTTAGATTGAAGTTCTCTTACCAGTTTTTCTTGATTTTTTGTTTTAGGATAAATAGCTTTGGATTTTGTAGCTATCATATATTTATTATCCTGTTCAATTTGTTCTTTTATATAATCAGGTTTCGCTAAATCGATATTTTGTTCAAGATCTTCTTGAGAGATATCTTTATTTTTCAGGCGTTTATAGAGTCCTTCTATTATAAAGTATGCTTTTTCAACGGGGTCTCTTTTACCTTTAATGGATAAGAAATTACCTCGATTATAGAGTTTAACTTGAAATTTGCCTTCAAGCGCCTTTAAATTTTTATCATGCGAACCAAAAAGAGAAACTAAGAATTGATTATCATCAAATTCTAACTGTTTTTGATGAGTACTAGGTGTAACTGTGCTCAAACTTCTGCTTTTCCAATAAGGGAGTGAACTGATATGTCAGTAATCTGTACGGGTACAATGTCGCCAATAATATTAGGATTTCCAGGTATTGCAACACTTTGATTAAATTCAGATTTTCCTTTTACTTGTCCTTTATATTTTCCAGAGCTACTAATAAGAACGTCTAGCTTTTTTGATAGAAATTTCTTATTGAAATCAATTTGTTGTTGATCGAGAGTAGTTTGCATTATTTTCAATCGATCATCTTGAATTTTTAATGGTATCTGCTCTCTATCAGCGGCTGGAGTTCCAGGACGAGGGCTGTATTTAAAAGAATACGAATTCATAAAACCAACATGATGAATTAAATCCATAGTATCTTGGAAATCTTTGTCATTTTCTCCTGGAAAACCGACAATAAAATCTGATGAAAGAGCTATATTAGATTTGTGTTTTCTTAGTTTATCAATAATTTCAAAATAAAACTCTCTCGTATGTTTTCTATTCATTAATTTTAATATTTTATTGGAACCAGATTGCACAGGTAAATGAAGACAAGACATTAGTTTGTTATTAGTTCCATGGAGCTCAATAAGATCCTCTGTCATATTATTGGGATGACTTGTAGAGTAAGTAATACGTTTAATTTTATCTAACTCAGATATTTTATTAATTAAATAGCTTAAGCCTCTTTCTTTACCTGAAACATCAGGTCCATGATAAGCATTAACGTTTTGCCCTAAAAGAGTTACTTCGATCACACCTAGCTCTGATAACTTTTTAATCTCTTCTATGATATCAGGAATACTCCTAGAATATTCACTACCCCTTGTATAAGGAACAACACAAAATGTGCAAAATTTATCACAACCTTCTTGAATCGTTACAAAAGATGATTTCGAGTCCGTATGTGATTTGAATCTTTTTAAGGTGTCGAATTTATCTACAGCATCAAATTCTGTCATCGTTTTTAAATTTGAATTTTTATCAGATAAATAAGTATCTAATAATTGTAATGATTGCGGTCCTAAAACTAAATCTACGTAGGGAGCTCTTTGCTGTATGAGTTCACCCTCAGCTTGAGCCACACAACCAGCAACAATAATTTTATGATCATTTTTTCCTTTTTTGTGAACACGTCCTAAGTCGGAGTAGGTTTTCTCAGTTGCCTTTTCTCTTATATGACAAGTATTTAATACAATGTAATCGGCATCCTGATAATCATTTGTCGATTGCAGTCCATGAGAAACAAAAATATCTTTCATTTTATCAGAGTCATAAACATTCATTTGACAACCAAAGGACTTAATAAAAAAACTTTTTATTTTATTCATTTATAATTTTTTTGAAGAGAATGGCACTATCACCAACTGCATTTATATTAGACAAATTTTTGTAATAGTTTTTTCTTTCATTGTAAGCTTTATAGCCTAATTTTTCATAAAGTTTAATAGCAATTTCATTTTGAGCATTCACTTCAAGAAAAATAGTTGTATTTTCTCCTTCTAAATGGGCTTTTTTTTCAAAAGACTTCATTAAACTATACCCTATTCCATTATTGCGTTTATTTTTCACAACACCTAAATGGAGAATTTCAATTTCTCTATTTTGATTATGATTAAAAATTTCGTGGCCAAGAATTAGTCCTGAAATATGATTTTTATCTTCAAAAAATATATTTAAGCAATTTTTATTAGTAAAATGATCTCTTATTTGTTTTTGATCCCATGATAAATTTATATCTGAGTTATGATTGACAACCCAAGTAATAGGATCTGAAATATTTGAATATACTTTCAACACAAAATAATAACATAGAACTCCTATATCTATTAAGTTTTTAAATTGATTTATTCATTACATCTGCCAATATTCGCTCCTTAAAACATGAATAAAGAAAAAAAATTATATCTTAAAAAAAACTCTGCCATCCACTCATCGGGACTATTTGCAAAATACGATATTCAATCTGGTGATAAAATAATTGAATATGTTGGAGAAAAATTAACAAAAGCAAAATCAGATATCATTGCTGATGTACATATTGAAGCTAATAAAAAAGCTGGAACAAATGGTGCGGTCTATCTTTTTACTCTCAATAAAACTCATGACATCAATGGTAAGGTTCCTTGGAATCTTGCTAAATATATTAATCACTCATGTGACCCTAATTGTGAAACTGATATTGTTCGAGGACGAATATGGATAAGTGCTATCAAAGATATAAAAAAAGGTGATGAACTAACTTATGACTACGGATATGACATGTATAGTTTTGAGGAACACCCTTGCAGATGTGGATCAAAAAACTGCTTAGGCTACATAGTTAGAAGTAACTTAAGATGGCGCGTTAAAAAAAAACTAGAAGAGAAAAAGAAAAAATCCTTTTAAGTAAATTACATAAACAAAGCCTAATACTACAATAACCATGCCTTATTTTGAAGTAAGACATGATTAGATAAAGTAATTTTTTATCTTAATGAAGACCATTTGGTAAAATGATATAATGGATTGACAAAACAATACCTGCAGATATCGCCAATCCAAAGATCATTTTTAAAAAGTCTTTACCTATAATGGGAAATATGTATTTCCTTATATTTGTCTTATGGTGTGTTGCTATTGCGAGCTCTCTTCCACACAATAATCCAACAAAAACCCAAGTTGTGGACATTGGTAAATCATTTAGCTCTTTAAAGAAATAAAGTACTATACAATAAACAATGTCAATGATCGTACAAGATCGGGCATATCTAACACCAGTTTTTTCTAAAACAATTTTCTGAATTGAACCGCCCTCTCTCCAAAAAATATAAAACAGCAATATAATAAAATAGCTAATAACTAAAATAAATAAAATTGGACTTAATTTTCTTGGAAGATAAACAGCTATGTTAGCTACATCATGCATTAACCAAGTACAAAATAAAAAACCAGAAGCAACCCACTGTGAGTTTCTCCAAAAGGCTTGCTTTTTAGGATCATTAATTTCATCGTCTTTTTCATTAATAAATTTTGAGATAACAAACCAAATTATATAAGCTGACGTTGCGGCTATGGCATAACCTACAATACTTTTTAACAAAACTTTTTCTAAAACAACCGTAGAGGCGAAGGCAGAAAGAACTAAAAATGTTGTAGAAACTGGAATGCCAACCCTCGTTAAAAGAACTAAAACTGCTGGCGCTACAGCGTGATACCATTGAATTTCGATATAAGGAATTTTATTTAAACGACCAAAAGTAATATCTCCATCGTAGACAACCCACCCATAAGTTAAGGTTCCTGCCATAGCTATTGAAGCTGCTGCGGCTAAAACATACCACTTATACCATTTCTTTTTGGCTGCAATAAAAGTGCCTAAAGTTTGAATTGAATCATTGCCAATAACTGACATGCCCGCAAGGGAAAAGCCGATAATAGTATAAAGTAAAGTTAGTTCCATCGAATCACCTCAAATTATTAATTATTTACTGTAGTTAATTAGATTAATTTTAATTATATTCAATCAAAATCATAACATATTATTTATGCTAAAATCACATAAACAAATTAAAAAAAATATTCAACTCAAAAAGAAGGTACTTATTGAAAAAATTAAGTCACCAAAAAATGGTTTTACCTACAGCTATGATTATACAAATTTAATTGACAAAAGTCTGATTGATTTAATCAATTATATTGATCCTAAAGATAAAGAGTATTGTTTAATCGCAGTTGGTGGTTACGGAAGAAGTGATGTAGCGCCTTTTAGTGATATTGATTTATTATTTATCTATTCGAAAAAAAATAAGGATATTAAAATATTTATATCTAAACTAAATAATGCACTATGGGATATTGGTTTAGAGATTGGGATTTCATTTCTAACAATCAATGAGGCCTTAAAAGATTCTAAGAAAGAAATTAAAACTTTAACAAAATTTTTAGAGTCTAGATATCTATTAGGAAATAGAGAACTTTATAATGAATACCTAAGAAATATTAAAATTTTAACCGGTAGACTCCATCCTTTAAAATTAAGTAAGCAAAAACTTCAAGAACTTTTTATTAGGCATAATAATGCACTTGGAACAAAAAGTACTCTTGAACCAAACATCAAAGAAGGAGTTGGATGTTTAAGAGATATTCACACAATATTATGGATAAGTAATTTTTTATTTGATGTTAGGAAAGTTGATGAGCTAGAATCATTAAATATTTTATCAAGTACTGAAATAAGAGAATTAAAAAGATCTTGGGAATTTCTTATTACTGTCAGGTCTTTAAACCATTTTTTTAATCAATCTAAGGGAGATATAATTAGTATTGAAAATCAATTAAAGATAGCCAAGCATCTCAAATACAAAGATGTTAATTTTAAAAGTCGCAAGAAAGAAATGGGCGTTGAAAAATTTATGAAAGATTTATTTTTACACATCACGAAAATTTCCGAAATATTAAATCTATTTTACTCAAAGTTACCTGAGGAGTTAATTATTTCAACTATATTTCAACAAGGAAGTAAAATTAAAAGTTATAAAAATAAAAATTTTAAAATAACTAAAGGTTTTTTAGAGTTTAAAAAATATGATTTAAAAAATATAACACTAAATTGGCTTTCACTTTTAAAGGAATCTCTAAATAAAAACATATTGGTTCATCCTAAAGTTCTAGATAGCTTGAGAAAAAATCATCAAAAATTTCCAGCTAAATTAAAAGTAGAGGACTTTAAAATAATTCGATCAATTATTACAAGTAATGATAATCCAGTGCGAATATTAAGACATTTAAATGATTCAAGAATGTTAAATGCTATTTTTCCAGAGTTTGGAAGGGTTTGGGGGCAAGTTCAATACGATATCTACCATCAGTATACAACCGACGAGCATTTAATTTTAA
>CAZFKZ010000046.1:0-11304 GCA_964519035.1 uncultured Rhodobacterales bacterium
ATTTTTAGATTTACTCAAGCGGGATCTGAAGTTTCTGCTTTATTAGGAAGAATACCTTCTGCAGTTGGATATCAGCCAACTTTAGCTACAGATATGGGTGCTCTTCAGGAACGAATTACAACTACTACAAAAGGATCAATTACTTCTGTTCAAGCTATTTATGTACCTGCTGACGATTTGACAGATCCAGCTCCAGCAGCTTCATTTGCTCACCTAGACGCAACGACTGTTCTTTCAAGACAAATAGCTGAAATTGGTATTTACCCTGCTGTTGATCCATTAGACTCAACCTCTAGGATGTTAGATCCAAGGATTGTTGGTGACGAGCATTATGCTATTGCTAGAAGAGTTCAAGAAGTTCTTCAACAGTATAAATCATTGCAAGACATTATTGCTATTTTAGGAATGGATGAATTGTCAGAAGAAGATAAACTAGTAGTGACTAGAGCACGTAAAATCCAGAGGTTTTTATCCCAACCATTCCATGTTGCAGAAGTGTTCACAGGGTCCCCAGGCGTCTTAGTATCACTTGAAGATACTATTAAAGGTTTTAAAGGGATTACTGAAGGTGAATATGACGACTTACCTGAAGCTGCTTTTTATATGGTTGGAACTATAGAAGAGGCTGTTGAAAAAGCAAAAAAATTAGCTCAAGAAGCAGCTTAATTAAATATGATTTAACTTATAAGAGGTAACAATGGCAGCAACTACTAATTTAGAAATTGTAACACCTTCCATGGTCATTGTTTCTGAGCCAGCTGAAATGGTTGTAATTCCTGGTGCTGACGGAGATATAGGTGCTTTACCAAGGCATTCAAACTTGATGTCAACACTTCATAGAGGTGTGATTGATATTTATAATGAAAATAAAATCACATCTAAAGTTATGATTGATGGTGGAATTGCTGAAATTAATGAAGATTCTATTATAATTTTAGCCGAAAGAGCAGAAAAGCTTGAAAAATCAAATAAACAAGTTTTTCAAGATAAACTCTTGCAATTTAAAACTGAAACTAACAATATTGATAAAAATATTGCAGATCAAGCATCTAAAAATGCATCATTTATGCAGGCTGTAATAGATAACATAAGTTAATTGTTATTTAAAATTTCTTCAATAACTGTTCCTATATCTAAAAGGTTCTGATCCATATTTGTTGAACCGTTTATCATAATTCCCAGAGTAGTGTCTCTGTTTTTAAAAGGTATTGAAATACTGCATCCGTTCATAAAATTTGCTAATGTGGTATTTTTTAAGGATATTAAATTGGCTTTATCATAAAATGCTGTGTCATTACAATCTTTGATTAATGGTGGTTTTATAGTTACGGTAGGCATTAGTAAAAAATGATTACCAAAATTTTCATTATAATTAGTTATCATTTGTTGTCTTATGTTTAATAAAAGTGCATATTCAACAGCCTTTACCTCGTTAGCTCTATCCATTCTTTTAAGAATATTAGGATCAATTAGATCTGGTGTTTCTAGATAGGAATCATAATATTCTGTTTGGCACTCTACTGCGGCAAATTGCCATAAAGGAATCTTTTTATAACTTTCCAATATTGGGAGATCTACTTCTTCAATATTAATTCCAGCATCTATAATTTTTTTCTTAGCTAAGTCAAAACCCTGTTCTACATCAGGTTGAATGTCATCAAATCCAAAATTTTTGGGTATAGTTAAAGTTATATTTTTACTTGAATTATTATCTTGAAATATTTTTTTATCTTTTCTCATAACTTCGAAAGCTAGTCTACAAAGCTTTATGTTTTTAGCCATTATTCCTACACTATCAAGAGTATTAGAAAGAGTTAAGCATCCATTTCTTGAAATGCTATCTTGGGTAGGCTTAAAACCAGTTATGCCAGTATATGCAGCAGGTATTCTTGTTGAGCCACCAGTATCTGTTCCTATTGTAATGTCAGCTATCCCAGTTGCAACTGATACGGCTCCACCAGAAGTGGAGCCTCCAGGTACAGAACCTTTATAAATAGGGTTTTCAGGTGTTCCATAATGTGGATTAATACCTAACCCTGAGTAGGCAAGCTCTGTCATGTTAGTGTGGCCAAATAATAAACCACCTGAATTTCTTAATAAAGCTATGCATTCTGCATCTTTATTTGATGCTGTAGGATCTATGAATACAGACCCACCTCGCGTTCTATAACCTTTAACATCAAATAAATCTTTAATAGTAATTATTAAACCTCTTAAATCCCCATTTTTTAAATTTTTAATATAGTTTAATTGAGATACAAAATCTTGATCGAAGAGCTCAGTAAAAATATTTTCAAATTTTTGAGGGTGCTCTAATAATAATTTCAGATTTTTTTCTACTTTTTCTTCAAAGTTAGACTCATTAAAATTTTGTTCTATCATATGAATTTATCCTAAAAGTGTAGAATTAAAATTATCTAAGATTGGAATGAAAACTTTATTTATTTTTGTATAAACTTCTTTTTTAAAAGAAATAGCTTTTAAAGGTAATTGTTCTGGTTTAATCCATTCCCAATTTTTAAATTCTGGATTTTGAGTGCTAATATCAATCTCCTTATTATCACCTGTGAATGAAAAAAGTAACCATCTTTGCGATTGCCCCCTATACATTCCGTTCCAAAGACTATTAGCAAGTTGTAAAGGTATCTCATAATTTAACCATTCAGGGTATTCCGAAATAAACTGAACGCTAACTATACTAGTTTCTTCTTTTAACTCTCGAAAACCAGCTTCAATAGGTGTTTCACCTTTGTCAATTCCTCCTTGGGGCAATTGCCAAGCTTCTGCTTTATTATCAAGTCGTTGACCACAAAAAACTTTACCCTCCTTGTTAAAAACCATCAAACCAACACAAGATCGGTATGGTCTTTTTGAAAGAGGAATTTGTGTATTAGAGGTGTTCATTACTTAATATCATTAGTTTTTTTAAGCAAAACGGTAGAAACGGAACTCGCTTTTTTACTATATAAATTTATGCCACGAATAAGGTCAACAGCTCTAGAGACTTGATTATCTTGCATAAGTTTTTCTACTTTAGTTAAAGGTTCCTCCTTATTTTTTAAATCTCCATTAGTTTTTGATTCTTTTTTATCTAGAGCACCTCTTAAGTTTTCTTCTCTTCTAATTTTAGTATCTTTTTCTTTAATATTGGTAACACCTGCTTCTACTTGTATGTCCGGTTCTATACCTTTTGCCTGAATTGACACTCCACTTGGTGTATAATATCTAGCTGTTGTTAATCTCATAGCACCATTTCCAGGTAGTGGGATGATAGATTGAACTGATCCTTTCCCAAAGCTTCTAGTCCCAATAATTATTGCTCTTGAGTGATCTTTTAAAGCTCCAGCTACGATCTCACTTGCTGATGCAGAACCACTATTAATTAGAACTACAAGGGGTTTTCCGTTAATAACATCACCTTTTTTGGCAAAAACTCTTGATGCGTCTCCATTTTTTCTACCTTTAGTGGAAACTATTTCTCCACGATCAAGGAATGAGTCTGAAACAGATATAGATTGATTAAGAAGGCCACCAGGATTATTTCGTAAATCTAAAATTAATCCTTGAAAATTTTTCCCTAACTCACCTTGTATTTTTTTTATAGAGCTTTTCATTCCTTCAGTAGTTGTTTCTGAAAAAGTAGTTAACCTTATATAACCAACATTATTAATAATATTATGTCTTACAGATCTAATTTTTATAATGTCTCTTTTTATTACTAATTCAAAGGGTTCTTGTTTGTTCCGAACAACAGTTATAGTTACATTGCTTCCAATAGGTCCCCTAAGTTGAGATACTGCGTCATTTATAGATAGACCTCTTATAGATTCACCATTAATACCAATGATTAAATCACCAGACTGCATACCTGCTAAGGCTGCAGGCGTTTCGTCAATAGGAGAAACAACTTTAACAACACCGTCCTCCATAGTGATTTCTATACCTAGTCCACCAAAAGTCCCTTTTGTTTTAACTTGCATATCTTTATAAGATTCTGCACTAAGATAAGATGAATGAGGATCAAGTGATTGAAGCATTCCAGATATTGCCGATTCTATTAACTCTTTATCTGTAACTTCTTCTACATATTGTTCTTGTACTCTTTGGAACACATCTCCAAATAAATTGAGTTGTTTATAAGTTTCTTGACGGTTAGATTGAGCTTCAGAAACATTATTTGGCAAAAAACCTAACGTAGTTACAAATAAAGAGAAGATAATTAAAAAAACAAACTTTTTATTTGAATACAAGTTACTAATCATATTTTATTTTTCCTAGGAGATGTTAGCTTAAAGAGTATAACTTATAATAATATAGAACAAATAAAAACAGGCAAGTATTGAAAACTATTTATCCTAGGTAATTTCCTTAATTAGCAAAGATTCGCCGTTCATAGAAAGTGGTTTATTTAATGACATTAGATCTAGTATTGTAGGAGCAATGTCTGATAATTTCCCATCCTTAATTTTTAAATTCTTGTTTTTTGAAATTAAAATCAGAGGAACTGTATTGCAAGTATGAGCGGTATGAGGTGTATTTGTTTTATCATCCATCATAACTTCACAATTGCCATGATCAGCTGTTAATAACATAACACCGTTATGTTTTTCTAAAGCTTTAGTGATGTTACCAATGGCTTTATCAACAGTTTCAACAGCTTTTATAGCTGCATTCATGTTCCCAGTATGGCCAACCATATCAGGATTTGCAAAGTTAATTATAATTAAATCATAGTCATTTGAATTGATGGCTTTGATTAGTGTGTTTTCAACCTCATAAGCCGACATCTCTGGTTTAAGGTCGTATGTAGAGACTTTAGGTGAAGGTATCATTATTCTTGTTTCTCCAGGAAAAATATTTTCTTTACCCCCGTTAAAAAAAAATGTTACATGAGGATATTTTTCTGTCTCGGCTAACCTTAATTGTTTTAAATTTGCTTCAGATACAACTTCACCAAGGGTATTTTTTATAATATCTTTTATAAAAATACTTTTCATAAACTCCGATAGTTTATCTGAATATTCAGTCATACCTAAAGCATTAGAAAAAAGTGGCTTTTGTTCTTTTTTTTCAAATTCATTAAAATCAGGGTCTAGGAATGCAGTTAGTAATTCTCTTACTCTATCAGAACGAAAATTAACCATTAGCAAACTATCACCTTCTTCAACACCTGAATAATCGTCAATTATTGTTGGAGATATAAATTCGTCTGTTTCTTCATGTTCATAAGCTAATTTAATAGCAGATGAAATGTTATTAGATTGTCTTAGACCTTTAGCATATGCAATTAAATCAAACGATTTCTTTACTCTATCCCATCTATTATCTCTATCCATTGAATAATATCTTCCGATAAGGCTCGCTATTATTGTTTTTTTAGGAAGAGATTTCTCAAATTTTGTAATAATACTACCAAGCTGTAACGGAGAACTATCGCGACCATCTGCAAAAATATGGATTGCTGTTTTTATCTTTTTTTCTTCTAATAACTTAGCAATATTAGTTATGTGATCAATGTGAGAATGGACTCCTCCGTCACTACAAAGTCCCAATAAATGTACAGTTTTATCTTTTTTATGTTTGGAAATAAAATCACTAAAGGTTTTATTTGATTTTACTTCATCATTTGCAAATGCTTGGTTGATTTTAGGGAGAGTTTGAAGAGTAACCCTTCCTGAACCTAGGTTCATGTGCCCAACCTCAGAGTTACCAACTTGACCAATAGGTAATCCAACATATTCACCAGAGGCTTCAAGAGAAGAATACGAAAATCGTTTAGATAAATCATCTACATTAGGTGTTTTAGCCTGAGCTACAGCATTATAATTTTTATTTTCATTTATACCCCATCCATCCATGATGCATAATACTACAGGTTTGTTTTTCATTCCTAATATTCCATTATTTTATTTATGATAAGGATGACCTTTTAATATAGTATCTATTCTATAAATTTGTTCTGCAACCATCATTTTTACCATTTGGTGAGGCCATGTTAGTCGACCTAAGGCAAGAGTTTTATCGGCCTTTTCTTTAATTTCTTTTCCATTTCCATAAGCTCCGCCAATTACAAAATTTATGGTTGAAAAATTACTATCTTCCCAATCGGATACTATGTCGGCTAATTCATTACTTGAAAAATTTGTCCCTTGTTCATCTAGAAGTATTAATTTACCATTTGAAGGAGTTAATTTTATTAATTTAGATCCCTCTTCTTTTAATCTTAACTCAAGATTTTTCGTTTTTACTTCGCATGGATTAATAATAATATTACTGAGTCTTC
Source organism: uncultured Rhodobacterales bacterium (assembly GCA_964519035.1). GTDB lineage: Bacteria > Pseudomonadota > Alphaproteobacteria > Puniceispirillales > Marisalimonadaceae > CAJJBL01. The sequence continues at coordinate 6,284 of CAZFKZ010000046.1, forward strand.
TTAAGTATTTTTTGGTGATTATTTCTTCTTCACTAGATGGTTTAGATTTACCTGCAAAAGAAATCATATATTTCATTTTTTAGCTTCAACTTGATCCAAGATATTGTCTTTTTGGTTTTTTGCCCACATTTTTTCAAGACTATAAAAATCTCTAACTTCAGGTCTAAACAAATGGATTAAAATATCTTTAGCATCAATAAGAACCCAGTCTCCATTCGACATACCTTCTGGGGAAGGGGTGCGAAGTCCAATTTCTTTATATTTTTTTACAAGATTATCAGCCATTGAAGTAACCTGTTTAGCTGAATTGCCACTGGCCACTATCATATAATCAGCAATACTACTTCTTCCTTCAAGATTTATACTCATTATATCAATTGCTTTATCATCTTCTAATGCATCCAAGGTTAACTTTAACAAGTTCTTAGAAGAAGAATATTTTATTTTTTTCATGTTTATTTACCTACTTGATTGATAGAATTTAAATGTCTAATTTTTGTTGATGATATAGCCAATAATTTTTTCTTAAGAAAAACCCATTTTGGTTTTTTTTGCAAATATAAAAGTTTACTTTTTGATGAGTTCAATTTTTTCCCAAGAAAAATCAAATCTTTCCCATTTATTATAAATTTAGAATAACCAGGTCTTTGTATAACTGCAATATGCATTTTTTTTGTAATTTTAGATGGGTTAATCCATTTATTAAAACTTTTTAATATATCACTACCCATTAACCATATAAATTTAGCATTTCGAGATTTATTAGTTAAAAATAATACAGTTTTATATGACATAAAGAGATTATTTTTTTCTTCAATATCAAGAACCTTGATAAAATTATGATTTGCAGTCAACTTTCTAGCTTGATTTAACCTTTTCCCAAATTCTTCCATTCCGAAACTAGATTTAAGTCTGTTTTGAGGAGCAACAAGCCACCAAACTTCGTCTAAACCAAGTGATAATTTTGCTACTTGGCTAATATGTATGTGTCCATCATGAGCTGGATTAAAGGATCCACCCAATATACCAATTTTCCTATTTCTTAAATAACTAAAACATGAAGCTATATTATTTTTAAAAGAACTTTGATTTTTATTAATCACGAATTTGATCTTTTCCTCTTACAATATATTTAAAGCTAGTTAATTGTGCAGCTCCTACTGGTCCTCTAGCATGGATTCTTCCTGTTGAAATACCTATTTCTGCGCCCATACCAAATTCACCCCCGTCAGCAAATTGAGTTGAAGCATTATGCATGACAATAGCGCTATCAACATTTAATAAAAATTTTTCGGCCGTACTTTTATTTTCTGTAACAATAGACTCTGTGTGGTTAGACGAATATTCTTCTATATGACTAATAGCTTCATTTACTCCGTTGACCACTTTGATTGATAAAATAGCATCAAGATATTCGGTTTTCCAATCTTCCTCTGATGCTAAATCAACTGAATTATCAATTGCTATAGTTTCTTGATCTCCTTTTAAACTACAGCCTGCTTCTCTTAATTTATTTACAAAAATTGGGATGACCTCTTTACTAATAAATCTGTCAATCAAAAGTGTTTCTGTTGCGCCACATATGCCAGTTCTTCTCATTTTAGAATTTATAATAATTTTTATTGCTTTATCAATATCTGCGTCTTTATCAATATATAAATGACATATACCTTCTAGATGGGCAAAAACAGGTACTTTGGCTTCTTTTTGTACTTTATCAACTAAAGATTTACCACCTCGAGGAATAATTACATCTATTTGGCCAGTAGATTTTAACATTGCCGTTACAGCATCTCTATTTATGTCGTCAATCATTTGAATGGCGTTTTCGGGTAAATTAACCGATGATAATCCTTCACGTAAACATTTTGTTAAAATTCTCGATGTATTTATAGAGTCAGATCCACCACGAAGGATAACGGTATTACCTGACTTAATACAAAGGCTGCCAGCATCTACAGTAACATTTGGACGAGATTCATAAATTATACCAATTACACCAAGTGGAACGGATATTCTAGAAATATCCAAACCGTTAGGTTGAGTCCATCTAGATAACTCAATTCCCAAAGGATCTTTGATTTTACTAATTTTCTCTAAACCAGTTACCACATTACTAATTCTTTCAGCATTTAAAAAAAGCCTATCAATAAATGAATTACTCATATTTTTTTGTTTAGCATTGTTGATATCAACAATATTTGCTTCTAATATTTTATCTATATTATTTTTGATAATTGTTGATGTGTTTAAAATAGCTAAATTTCTATCTTCGGCACTACTTAATGCAATTACTTTAAAAGCTTCTTTAGATCTTTTATTTATAAGATGTACATAATCAAAGATATTTGAATTTTTATTCATTTTGTTTCACTTTTATTTTTTTCTACTACAAAATCGTCCCTATGCACAACCTCATCTTTACCTCTATATCCCAAAATAGATTCAATGTTTTCACTTTTAAAACCTTTTATTAAATCAACCTCTTTATGATTAAAGTGTATAAGCCCTTTTCCAATAATATTATTTTTCTCATCAAGAACTTTAATCAGATCACCTTTTTCATAAATACCATCAGTGGCTACTATTCCTGCAGATAAAACAGAATTACCGTTAATCACTGCTTTAGAAGCACCTTTATCTATAATAATGTATCCTTTTACTTGAAGGGCACCTGAAATCCATTGTTTTCTAGCATTCATGGGCTTGTTTGTTGCTTCAAACCAGCTGAATTTTTGATTTTCTTTTTGTAATTTTTGGAGGGGGTTACTATCTCTACCATCACATATTATCATGTGGCATCCAGCATTATTAGCAATCTTGGCAGCTTCAATTTTAGTTATCATTCCTCCAGAAGAAACACTAGAATAAGGTGGGCCTGCCATATGTTCAATTTCATCTGTTATGTTATCAATTTTTTCGATGAATAACGCATCTTTATTTTTATTTGGATCAGAAGAATATAAACCATTTATATCGGATAACAATATTAACAAATCTGCACTACACATTTGCGCCACTCGAGAGGCAAGCCTATCATTATCACCAAATCTTATTTCTTCTGTTGCTACAGTATCATTTTCATTAATTACAGGTATTACATTTAATTGAATTAATTTCATTAATGTAGCTCTGGCATTTAAGTGTTTACGTCTAGTTTCTGTATCATCTGGCGCAAGTAAAATTTGTGCAACATTTAAATCGTAACTACTTAAACTCTCTTTCCAAGCATGTGCAAGATTAATTTGTCCTATAGCAGCAGCAGCTTGTTTTTCATCTAAAGATAAATTCTTACCTAAGTTTAATTGTTTTTTACCTAGTGCAATGGAGCCTGACGAAACTAAAAGTACTTCTTTTCCTAATGCAACAAAGTTATTAATATCTAAAGCTAGAGATGCAAGCCATTTTTTTTGAAGTTTACCAGTTTCTTTATTGATCAATAAAGAAGAACCAATTTTTATAACAACTCTATTAGAATTTTTAATTAAGTCTTGTCTTTTCATTTCTTTAACTCAATAGATTATGGAGACCACACTTGAACTTGTTCTTCTTTATCATCACTTTCGTCAGAATTATTAGAAGTAACAAAATTTTGTAGTGTCCTAATTAAAGTAACAATATTATCTCCTGAAACTGCAGAAATTCCTAAAACATTTTTAATTTTTAATTTAGCTAACTCTTTCTTAGCATTAATAATTTGTTTTTCGTCAGCTGCATCACATTTTGTTAAGACGACAACTTGTTTCTTCTCAGCAAGGTTAGTATCATAAGCTTTTATTTCGTGAATAATGGTTAAATAATCCTTTTTTATATTTGCACTTGTCACATCTACGAGGTGGAGTAGCGCTTTACAGCGTTCGACATGACCTAAAAATCTATGACCTAAACCTAATCCTTCATGAGCACCTTCAATTAATCCTGGAATATCAGCTATAACAAACTCTTTATCATCTTGATTTACTACACCAAGGTTTGGGTGAAGTGTAGTGAATGGGTAGTCAGCTATTTTGGGTTTTGCCGCTGTAATTCTTGATAAGAGTGTACTTTTACCTGCATTAGGTAAGCCTACTAATCCAATATCAGCAATAAGTTTTAATCGCAACCAAACCCATTTTTCTTCTAAATCTCCACCAGGTTGTGATTTTCTAGGAGCTTGGTTTACTGAAGTTTTAAAAAATGCATTTCCTTTTCCTCCCTCACCACCCTTAACTAGAACTACTTTTTGTCCAATTCTTGTCATATCTGCAAGAATAAAAGTATTAGTTTCATCTAAAATTTGCGTTCCAAGAGGAAGTCTAAGAATCAAGTCTTTTCCACTAATGCCACTTCTATCTCGACCTTTACCTCCATCTCCTGGACGAGCCTTAAAATGCTGTTGATAACGAAAATCAATTAAAGTATTAAGACCATCTGTACAGTGAGCTATGACATCTCCACCTCTTCCTCCATTGCCTCCATCTGGGCCACCAAAAGGAACATGGGCTTCTCTCCTAAATGAAATTGAACCAGAGCCACCATGTCCACTAGCTATATATATCTTAGCTTGATCTAAAAACTTCATTATAAAAACTCTTTTATATTATTTAATAAGAATAGAACTGAAAAATAAAAAAGGGAATAACATTTAAGTTATCCCCTGAAAAAATCAAATTAATTTAATTTTACTCAGCTGCTTGTTTCAAAGGCTCTACAGAAACAAACATTTTTTTCCCCTTAAGTTCTTTAAATTTAACATGACCGTCAACTAATGCAAAAATAGTGTGATCTTTTCCCATGCCTACATTTGAACCTGGGTGAAACTTAGTGCCTCTCTGGCGTATTATTATATTACCAGGTACAACTAATTCGCTTCCAAATTTTTTTACACCAAGACGTCTACCTGCGGAATCTCTTCCATTCCTTGAGCTACCACCTGCTTTTTTATGTGCCATAGATAATCCTTTAACTTATTCTTTAGTAGTTGTTTTTTTTGGTTTAGCAGCTGCTTTGGCTTTTGTTTCAGCTGGTTTAGCGGCTGCTTT
>CAZFKZ010000047.1:0-8006 GCA_964519035.1 uncultured Rhodobacterales bacterium
TGCAACATGGTAAGCTAATAATTGAGCAGGTATTGCCATTAATATTGGAGAAAAAATTGCTTTAAAATCATGGTTAAAGTCAGGTATTTGAATTTTTATAGATTCAAAATTAATCTTCTTTAAACTTTGAGAATCACCTATTACAATTATTGTAGCTCCTCTAGAATGAGCTTCTTGTAAGTTACTAATTGATTTATCTTCATATCCATCAGCAACTAAAAACATTATTACTGGTAAACCATTCTCAATTAATGCAATAGGTCCATGTTTCATTTCGCCTGCAGCAAAACCTTCAGCATGAATATAACTAATTTCTTTAAGTTTTAAAGCTCCTTCTAGAGCTAGCGGATATAAATAACCTCTTCCCAAAAAAATTACATTTGTTTCATTTTTAATTTTATTAGCTAAAGAAATAATTTGAGATTCTAATTTTAACATTTTAGAGATAGCTAAAGGTAACATATTTAAATATTTTACATACTGATTAGAGTTGGTGTCATTAAATTTTTTACCTAAGGAAATAGCAATTAAAAATAGAATAATTAACTGTGATGTAAACGACTTAGTACTAGCTACACCTATTTCTGGCCCTACATTAGTATTTAAACTATAATCTGCCTCCCTATCGATTGTACTTCCAGAAACATTTACAATAGCGTTAGTGTGCAAACCAAGTTTCTTTGCATATCTCATAGCCATTAATGTATCTAAACTCTCACCAGATTGCGAGATTACTAAAATAGAATTTTGACCAAAAGAAGATGGATTTCTATATCTATATTCTGAGGCTATGTCGACAATAACTGGAATATTAGCAATTTTTTCTATCCAATATTTTCCAATCATTGCAGCGTAATAACTTGTACCTGCAGCACAAATAGTAAAAGAGGATTTATTTGTAAAGCCTAATTTCTTTAAATCTATATTGATAGATCCTTTGGAATTTAAAAATGAAGATATAGTTTGAGGGATAACAGATGGTTGCTCAAACATTTCTTTTTCCATAAAATGTCTGTAACCACTTTTAGTTATTAAACCAATATCAGAATTAAAATTAATAATTTTTCGTTTTACAATATTCAATGAAATATCAAAAATACTTACCTTAGATGGCTTTATTAATGCAAAATCACCATCCTCTAAATAAATTATCCTATTTGTAAGGTGTGATATAGATTGTGCATCAGATCCAATAAAATTACTTCCCTCGCCTAAACCAATTGCAATAGGAGATGAATTCCTTGAAACAAATAACTCTCCAGGGAAAGATGAACTTATAGCAACAAATGCAAAAGCACCTTTAATATCATTTAAAACTAGTTTGCCGGAATCTAATAAATTATTGCCCAATTTAATATATTTTGAAAACAAATGAGGTATAACTTCTGTATCTGTTAAACTATCAAACTTAAAACCTTCTGAAATTAGTTGTCCTTTTAACACATTGTAATTTTCAATAATACCATTATGAACTACAGCTACTTTGTTTTCACTGGTTATAGGATGAGCATTTTCTATACTAACATTACCATGTGTTGCCCATCTAGTATGACCAATAGCGACATTAGTGTCTTTATAAGATTGATGTTCTATAGAATTATTAAATTTATCAATAAGTTTATTTAACTTTCCTTCAGATTTTAATATTTGTAATTTATTGGTATCTAAAGAAGCTATGCCGGAGGAGTCATATCCTCGATATTCTAATTTTTTAAGCCCTTCTATAACAAGGGAACTAGCTCCATCTTGACCTATAACTGCTACTACACCACACATGTTAGATCCTTTATTGTATTATTAATGTATATTCACTTTTTTTAAAAAAGCAAAATTATTAAGCTTTATATTTTTATTTGTAAGATATATAATATTGTTATGGATGTATGCTCAATTATATTAAGTGCTGGAAAAGGGAATAGAATGCTTTCAAGCACTCCTAAACCATTACATACTATTGCAGGTAAAAGCATGCTACAATGGGTTATAGATGCTAATAAAGATGCTAAAGTAAATAGATCTATAATAGTGATACCTCCAAAAAATAAAAAGATAGAAGAGGTTACCAAAAAATTTGAAACTGTTATTCAATCCTCACCTTTAGGAACGGGTGATGCTGTTAAGAAAGCTGCAAAGTTATTAACAAATTATAATGGGATTATCTTAATCAGCTTTGCCGACACACCTTTTGTTTCAACTAAAACTCTTAAAAAATTGATAACAAGTATTAAAAAAGGATCTAAGATTGCTATTACTGGTTTTAAAAAAACAGAGCCAAATAATTATGGAAAAATTATATTTTCACAGAATAAACCTCAGGAAATTATTGAAGAAAAAGATGCAAAGCTTAAAAATATAAGTTCTAAATTTTGTAATGGTGGCATTATGGCTTTACATAGTTCAATGTTGAACTATTTAAATAAACTTTCTAACAAAAATATTAATAAAGAAATTTATTTAACTGAAATTGTTAAGATTATTAGTAATTATAATCATAAAACAGAATTCATTGAGATAAATGAAGAAGAAATTTTGGGCGTTAACAATCAAATTGATTTATCTAACGCTGAAAGAATAGCTCAAAATTTTCTTAGGAATAAAGCAATGTTAAATGGAGTTAAATTAATTGCTCCAGAAACTATATTTTTGAATCATGATACAAAAATAGGCAAAGATGTGACAATTAATCCTAATGTTATTTTTGGAGAAAATGTAAGTATCGGGAATAACGTTCAAATATTATCATTCTCACATTTAGCTAATTGTAGAATTCTAGAAAAAAGTGTTATAGGCCCTTTTGCGAGGTTAAGAGATAAAACACTAATAGGCTCTCATTCTAGGATAGGTAATTTTGTAGAGATTAAAAATAGTACATTAAAGAAAGAGACTAAGGTAAATCACTTAACGTACCTTGGTGACGCTGATGTTGGTGAAAAAACTAATATTGGAGCCGGTACTATTACTTGTAATTATGATGGGAAGAACAAAAATAAAACAATTATCGGAAAAAACTCTTTTATAGGCTCTAACACAAGTCTTATTGCACCAATTAAAATAGGAAATAATTCTACGCTTGCAGCTGGAAGCGTTTTTAATAAAGACATACCAAGTAATAATTTGTCAATTGGACGATCCTATCAAGTCAACAAAAAGAAAAAAAAAACTTAATTTAGTATCCTCTGTCAGATAATCTATAATGAGTAAATAAGCCAGGAGCTAATACTATTTCAAATTTTTGTTGCCTCCACCACAAACTATTTAATTCTACTTCTATGTTCTTAAACCCATTAATTTTTTTAGAAGATTTAACTAACTCAGCTCTTTTAATAATGATATTTAAAAAGTTTTTTTTATCTACAAGGATAGCTAAGTTCGCCCAATTTAGAACATTACTTTCAACACTATAAAAACCACTTGATAATTTAGTAACATATTTTGGATGTCGTAGGTCTGGATTTTGTAGAGCATAAACAGATGTTCCGATCAATTTTTTTGCTTTAATTGGCCTCAATTTTCTTTTAAAAGATGATAGTAGATTTTCAGACCAAATATCATTATATTTATTTAGTCCTTCAAAAGGTTCCCCAGGATTACTCCTACTTCTAAGTCTAACTTGTATAACTTTTTTTTGTGATAAAAAATCTATTGATTTAAAAATTTGATTGTAAGTTTCAGATTCATCTTCTATCAAAGGCAAATCATTTTCTAATAATAAAATAGGACCTAAAGGCATTTTTTCTGCTAGCGTCTTAAATCCTCCTAATATTCCTAAATTTTGTTTAATTAAAATAGGTTCATAAGAAAATGATTTTGCAATTTCTATACCTTCTGTTTTGTACTCTGGTAGACATATATATTTATGGTTAGTCAATTTTGACAAACCATTTTTTTCGTAAGATTTAAGTGAATTTAATAGACTATCGTATCCATTCCAACTTAAGATTCCTATTGAAAAATCAGGATTTTTCATAGTATATTTTCTTTTGATTTAAACAAATTTAAGTTTCAAAGACCTCATTTTTATTTATTTGCGTTTCAAATTCTCTTAAACGTTTATAAACGCTTGCGAATTCAATAATTGTTGGCCATGCTTTTAATAAATATTGCATTGAACCTTCAACTCTTCCAAATGCTCTTATAATTTGTTGCATAACTCCAAGTGTAACAACACCCGCCACAATAGCTGGCGCTAAAAATACATAAGCTGATAAAACATTTGCTTGTAAATATGCCATACGACCAACATTGAAGTAAAGATAACGTACATAGCTTAAAAAATGTATAGAACGAACATCGTCAAATAATTCTTCTATTGTCTTCGGCCTAACATTTTCATCATCTTCAGCAATAACTAATATTTTTCTATAAGCAGCCTCTTTTTTTTGAAGGTCATATTCTACGCCAACCAGACGCAATACCCAACCTAGACCTACTAGAAAAATAGTTCCACCTAAGGTCCATATTAAGGCGCCGGTAATCAAACCATATTGCCAATCACCAAAAAAGAAAATAGGAATTCCTATTGAGAGCCCTAATAAAATAGGTACAAATTGGATTAAAACCATAATAGACTCTATTAAGCTAGTGCCTAAAGATTCAAGGATACGTGAAAACTTAATAGTATCTTCTTGTACTCTTTGAGCAGCACCCTCTATTTTCCTAGCTTTATCATAAACTGAATGATACCACTCTACCATTGCGGCTCGCCATCTAAATAAAAAGTGAGCTGTAAAAAAACTTACAACAACATAAACGGCAACATAAAGGCCGGCTAGAGTTATAAAAGAGAATAAACTTGTCCAATATTCTTCTATAGAAATTGCATTAGGTTTTGCTAATGCCTTTTGTATCATATCATAAAATTGTCCAAACCATTCGTTAATTTTAACGTCAATTTTAACCTGAATCCAAAGAGAAGATAAAATTACGAATGAACCTAACCATGACCATAATAACCATTTCTTGATTGTAAAAAATCTAAACATTTTTTGACCTATTTTAAGAATTTTGACCTTTAGAAATTATTCTATGCTTTTATTATGAATATTAATACTTAATACTAAACCAATTCCTACAAGCACAGTTATTAATGAAGTTCCACCATAACTTATTAGAGGAAGGGGAGCGCCTACAACAGGTAATAATCCACAAACCATTCCTATATTTAAAGTTAAATATAAGAATATCAAACAACCTACCCCAAAAACTACGATTTTTGAAAATAAAGAATTTATATGAAAACTAATTCTTAAAATTAAGAAAATTAACAAACAAAAAGTTACAATTACTGCCATTGAACCAAGAAATCCCATTTCTTCAGATATTAATGTAAATATAAAATCTGTATGTTTTTCGGGTAAATAATTTAATCTACTTTGGCTACCTAATAAATATCCTTTCCCAAATAATCCTCCAGAACCTATAGCAATTTTAGATTGGATAATTTGATATCCACTTCCCAAATGATCTATTTGAGGATTTAAAAAAACTAAAATTCTATTTTTTTGATATTGGTATAATTGATGCCAAAATATAGGAAAAAGTGATATTAATGAAACTATTGAAAACATAACTATTTTTAGCGGTATCCCAATATAAAATAAAATAGCAACACCTAATAATATAATTGATAATCCAGTTCCAAGATCAGGTTGAGCTATAACTATTAAGCCTGGTAAAAGGATACAAATAATAGGGATTACATATGTAAAACTTTTCTTTAATTGAATCTTAGAAATGCTATCAAAATATTTTGCTAATACTAAAATTAATGCTAACTTTATTGGCTCGGATGGTTGAATATTAATTCCACCAATTGACATCCATCTTTGTACACTACCATCTCCAAAAAATTTAACAAATATTAAACAAAACAAGCCTATAATGAAACTTGCAACACTAAATTTATAAAAGATTTCAGGAGGCAAAAAAGATATAAATAACATTAAAAAAATACCTAAAACAGACCTAATTAAGTGACTTTTAGCCCATGGGGTCCATTCTCCTCCAGCCGCAGAATATAACGCTGAAATTCCAACAAAACATAATAAGATTACAAAAAAAACAATTACCCAGTTATTTTTCAAGAATTTAGAAATAAATATATCTGTAAGAGACATTTCATAAAATTTATTTTGACGATATTTCATTGTTGTTTCATAAAATTATATTTTTAAAAGATTCTTGAAAACATCTCGTGCTATCGGAGCAGCGGTTGAAGAACCACTTCCTCCATGTTCAACTACCACACTAATTGCATAACGAGGATTAATAACTGGAGCATATCCAACAAAAAGTGCATGATCACGCTTTTTCCAAGGACGATCTTCGTTTTTTAACAAACCTTGTTCCCTTTCTAATTCAGAGATTCTCACAACTTGAACTGTTCCAGTTTTTCCTGCCATTTCAAGATTTTTTAAACCAATTTTATAGTTTTTAGCTGTTCCTTTATTTCCTGTCACAACTTTTTCCATAGCTTTTCTAATAAAGTTTAGATGATCATGACTAATATTTAAATCTTTAAATTTTTTATCATGATTTTGAATTAAAAGAGAAGGTTCTACCTGATATTTTCCATTTGCAATTCTTGCCGCCATAGTTACTAACTGTAATGGCGTTGATAAGATATAACCTTGACCAATTGAAGCGTTTAAGGTTTCTCCATGAGTCCATTTAATTCCGTCACGTTTCAGCTTCCAATCTATATTTGGAACAACACCCTTAGTCCTATCAGGAATTTCAATATTGAAATAGGATCCCAAGCCTAATTTCTCAAGCATCTTTGCTATTTTATTAATACCTACTTTTAATCCTAACTCATAAAAATAAACATCACAAGACTGTTCAATTGCTTGCATTAAAGATAATTTTCCATGACCTTTTTTTGCCCAACAATGAAAATTACTATTTCCAAATTCTTTTTTACCTGTACAAAAAAAACTAGTTTTATAATCTATTATTCCAGCCTCTAAACCTGCTAATGCAACTGCCATTTTAATTGTGGAACCAGGAGGATAAATACCAGACATACTTCTATTTAAAAAAGGAGCTTTTTTATTGTCTTTAAGTTTATTCCAGTCTTTTTGATTTAAGCTATTAGTAAAAATATTAGGATTGAAGCTTGGTGCAGATACAGAACATAATATCTCACCATTTTTAATGTCCATAACTAGAATCGAACCAGATTGAGGATCTACAATTTTATTTTTATTATTTGTATAAACATGATTTTCATCAGCATATGTGATCAAATCTTTCTTGAGTATTTTAGACTTCATTGATGCTGATTTTACAGAACTTAGATTATAGTTTCCTTGCTCTAGTCTCTTCATTGCAAATGCCTGTAATTTCATATCTAACGAAACTTGAAGGTCTTTGCCAGGTTTACTTTCTTCATAAAGTTGTGAATCTATAATGTAACCTTTAGATGTAACTTCATTTCTTTTTCTCCCAAATACTCCTCTTAACTCGACGTCAAAAAATTTTTCTAATCCACTCTTTCCAACCTGAAGGCCTGGAACTGAAATTAATTCTCCATTTTTAATATCTATTTGGGAAAACATTCCCGTGTAACCAGTAATATGGCCTACAATACTACCTTGAGGATAAACTCTTTTTTTGGACATGGAGAAAGTAATCTCTGGAAATTCAATTTTTCTAATTGCTAATTTAGAAACATCTCTTTGAGATAAATTTTTAGTGATAAGTATTTCTTTTGGATAATTATTTCTATTAAGGCTTATTTGCGTATAAAAGTTTTTGATATCATTTTCATTTATATTAATAATATATAAAATTTTTTTAATGATTAAATCAATTTTTAGGTTCTTATTCCAATTCAAAATCAAAGAAAACCCATCCATATTTCCTGCTAACAATCTCATTTCTCGGTCTAAAATTTGACCTCTTTCAGGTGGAACAACATGATAGTTAAATTGATTGTTATCAGATAATTTTTCATATTTTTGATTCTCAATTATCTGAAGATCAAATAACCTCCAACCTATACT
>CAZFKZ010000047.1:8106-11223 GCA_964519035.1 uncultured Rhodobacterales bacterium
TTCTTTAAAAAATTAGTTAAAAAATTTATTAAATTTAAAAAAATTAAAATTAAAGGAAAAAATATTAATGTTATACCAATGTGAAAAAGTACAGGGCCAAAATCTGGAATAACTATATTTAAAAAAATATTAATCAAGAATATGATTAAAAATGAAGTTAGAAATACACCAGTAAAGTAAAACCAATCATTATTGTTGTTATTTATTGAAAAACTACTTTGTATATAATGTGTTAAATGTTTAATTAACAAAAATAGGATAGTATTTGAACCTAAGTTTACTCCTAAAATTATATCATAGATCAAACCTAAAATAAAAAGTATGAAGTTTGAGTAATTTATTGAATATTTTCTTATTGATATAAAAATTATTATAGATATCAAGCTGGGAGGTGAATGGTCAAAAATTGAAAATAAATTTAAAGAGACTTCAAAGTTTATAATTGAAAATAAAAAAATAAAATATAATAAATTTTTTGAAAATTTGTTTAAATAAAAAAAAATATGACTTGAATTCATCAATTTTTTAAATCCTCTAATTTTCTTTTTCCGCTTGAATTAATTCCTTTAAAACCATCTGAAGTACTAGGCTTTTGTAGAGGTGCAAAACCATTAAAGTTCTGTATTATACTATCTTTATAATTAAAATTAGTTATAATTGATACATAAGTCAGTCTTTGAAAATTGACTGAAGGTTTTACATAATATTCACCAGAAAAATTTTTGATAAGATACCCTATATTTATTCCTGGAGGCAATCGACCTCCATGACCAGATGTTTCTAAAACCTCACCTTTAACTGGAATTGCCTCTGAAGATAGGAATTTAATTTTCAAAAGTTTTCCATTTTGTCCTTGTACTACTGCTGGCCAACTACTATCAGTAAGGTAACTGGGTATCATTGAGTTAACGTCAATAATTAAAAGGATTCTACTTGTATTTAAACCAACATTAATTACGTAACCAACTAAACCTAGAGAAGAAATAGCTGGTTGACCTATAATTACACCTTCTTTTTTACCTACATTTATTAAAACTGTATTTGCAAAAACTCCCCCAGGAGAAGTAACCACTCTACCAGTTATAATTTTGTAATTTTCTTTAGGGATAACATTTAGTATTTCTCTTAATTCTAAAAGTTCCAGTTCTTGGCTTTCAGTCTTACTCTTTGAAACCATAAGTTGTCTTATTTCACTCTTAAGTCTTATATTTTCATCTCTTAGGTAAGTAGCTGATTTAACATCTTCAACAACAGCTACAAGTTCCTTAACAGGTTTATTAAAAATAATAGAGATAGGAGATAAAAAATCAGATAAAAAAGCTTTAGTATTTCTTACGGCTATAAGATCAAATTTTCCTAAAAAAACAAGAATTAGACATAAAAAAACTAAAATTATATTAAAGCTTTTACCAAGCCTGAAGGATTTTTTATTTGACGGCTTACCTGAAACCATCTTAACACACTCTTTAATAATAGTTTGTTATAAATTAAACACCAATAAGAACATTTCTAAGTGACTTCATCTCATCCAGACATCTACCTGTACCCATAACTACACAAGTTAGAGGATCTTCTGCTATAACAACTGGCAAGCCAGTAGCTTCACGTATAGTAGTGTCTAAATCTCCTAAAAGTGCACCACCACCAGTTAACACAATTCCTCTTTCTACAATATCTGCAGCAAGTTCAGGAGGAGTTTGTTCTAATGCAGTTTTAGTTGCTTCAATTATCTGGCCAACAGGCTCAGCTAAAGCCTCACAAATTTGAGCTTGATTAATCTCTATTTCCTTAGGAACACCATTAACTAAGTCTCTTCCTCTAACTTCAATACTTGCCCCAACACCGTCTTTAGGAATTTTTGCAGTAGCTATTCCTTTTTTTATTCTTTCAGCTGTCATCTCTCCTATTAATAGGTTGTGATGCCTTCTAATGAATGCAACTATAGCTTCATCAAATTTATCACCACCAACTCTAACAGAACGAGCATAGACTATGTTACCTAAAGATAATATAGCAACTTCTGTAGTTCCTCCCCCGATATCTACAACCATTGAGCCAGATGCTTCAGTAACAGGAAGATTCGCTCCAATTGCTGCTGCCATAGGTTCTTCAATTAAATAAACTCTTCTTGCTCCTGCAGCTTCTGCAGACTCTTGTATAGCTCTTCTTTCAACAGCTGTAGCTCCTGAAGGAACACAAATCACTACCTGAGGACTAACGAGTGCTGATCTTTTATGTACTTTTCTTATAAAATGTTTAATCATTTCTTCAGCAACATCAAAATCAGCTATAACTCCATCAGCCATTGGTCTAATAGCCCTAATATTACCTGGTGTTTTACCTAACATTGTTTTTGCTTCCTCACCTACAGCTAAAACTTGAGATTTACCACGAATTTCTGTTATTGCTACTACTGAAGGCTCATTAAGAAGTATACCTTGCCCCTTGACATAAACTAAAGTGTTTGCTGTACCTAAATCAATAGCTAAGTCAGCTGAAAACAAACCCCTAATCCATCCGAACATATAGTTACCTCTCTTAAAAAAAGTTAAACAAGAATTATTTATAACAGCTGTAAATAATTTGTTGTCTTAAATAGTTAATACAAAAAATATATGACGTATATAAAAATAATTATTAATTATTAATTTTTATCTTTGTCAACTAATCTGTTAGCCGTAATCCAAGGCATCATAGCCCTAAGTTTACTTCCAATTTCTTCTATTGGATGTTCAGAAACTTTTCTTCTAGTAGCTTTAAAACTAGTCTGACTTACCTTATTCTCAAGCATCCAATCTCTGGTAAATTTTCCAGACTGAATATCATTAAGAATTCTCTTCATTTCAGCTTTAGTTTCAGAAGTAATAATTCGAGGTCCAGTAACATACTCACCATATTCAGCAGTATTGCTTATTGAATAGTTCATGTTAGCTATACCTCCTTCATAAATCAAATCGACTATTAATTTAACTTCATGAAGACACTCAAAATATGCCATCTCGGGAGCATAACCAGCTTCTGTTAGAGTTTCATAACCTGCTCTAATTAACTCAACTAAACCTCCACATAAAACTGTTTGTTCTCCAAAAAGATCCGTTTCACATTCTTCTTTAAATG
>CAZFKZ010000048.1:0-10975 GCA_964519035.1 uncultured Rhodobacterales bacterium
TTAGTTAAATAGTTGTGAGATATTTCATGATAACTGAAATACAAAAATTAGATTTTAATATACTTAACAATATCCAAAACCCTAAATACAAAGTTGAACTTGATAGATTAAAATATGCTGTTAGTGAATATGGGTTTCTTATTTTAAAAAACTCTCCTATTAACAAACAAACATTAGAAAAAGTTTTTTTAAATTACAAAAATTTTTTTTACCTTTCACATAATCAAAAAAATAAGATTAACATGTCTTATACAATGTCCAACAGAGGCTGGGGTGCTTCAAAAGCCGAACAGGTGAACCAAGCTTACAATCCAGATTATAAAGAAATATTTGACTGTGGACCAAATATTTTTGTGAATCATAAATTTAAAGATTTACCATATTATTCAAAAAATATTTGGCCTAAAGAATTACCTATGTTTGAAAAAACTATAATGTCTTTCTATAAAACCTGTATTGAAATTAGTATACAATTGCTTAAACAAATTGAGCATTCCTTAGATTACTCTTCTAATTACTTTGCAAATAAGTTTGAATTACCTATGGCATTATTACGATGTAATTATTATCCTCCAAGGCCTCACAAATTAACTAAAAAAGATTTTGGGATAGCACCACACACTGATTATGGATGTTTAACTCTTTTATTTACTGATGGAACGCCAGGTTTAGAAATTGAAAAACCGTCAAAAGAATGGGAAGCGGTAACTTCTTCACAAGATGAAATCATTGTCAATTTTGGAGACATGCTAGAAATTTGGTCCGAGAAAAAAATTAAAGCTACACCTCATCGTGTTATAGGAAATGAAAAAGAAAGATTTTCCATTCCATTTTTTTTTAATCCACAATACGACACAGTTATTTCTGAAGAAAACAATATTATTGCTGGAGAGTATTTATCAGATAGATACAATTCAACTTATATTCATAAAATCAAATAAAAAAATCGATTGATATTTATCTTAAACCATCTTTTCCAATAATTTCTTTAGCTTCAAGACCACCCATTCTGCTATGTATTCTGGGTCCTTTGGTCATTGCTAAACAAAACATTATCTCATTTGCTCTTGGACTATCAGTAACATTTACTTCATAAGCATCAAAATGACTTCTTACATATGCAGCATTTGTATGCCCTAAAGGTATATCAATTGAGGACCCCATACCTGCTACTTTCATTGCTGAAGGAACGATAGCTTTTGAATTTTGCAACCTTAGTCTCATAGCATAACCACCTGGTACATGCCAAAGAGCAGTGTGTTCTAGTTCTCCATTCTCGCCAGCAATTGCAGCTTTACCATATCCATCTATACCATTAACACCTCCTAAAGAGGCTATAAGGCGATCTGTTAAAACCAAACCTAAATCTTTAAGACTTTCCATTCCTTCATGTAAATCTGAGTTATAAGAACCTGCATATGGATTAGAAACTATTGCTATCGCAGCTCCTCTAATTCTTGTTGAAGAAGGTATTGGACCGTTTTCATGATAAATTTCTTCATTTAAGACGATTAATTTTCTTATTTTAAATTCCAACATTTACTAGACCTTACAAAATTAAAATTAATGAGTTTAAGCTATCATTGTTTGTAATTTAATAAAATAGTCTTATATTTTGTTTTTATAAAAATATTGATTCAATAAATTTTGACTAATTAAAATTGATATATAACCTTTTTATATTTCTATTTTTAGATTAATTATGATTTAAAATGACAAGAAGTATTTTTAAAATTTAATTGCCAAGTTAAAATTCAATCACGTTGTCATAAATATTTTAGAAGTGTTAATGTAAAAAAATGAAAAATATATTTTATAAATTTAATACTTTATATAATTATAATAAATATATGATTATATTGTCTTTTTTAGGACTTATTCCATTCATATTAGGTGTATTAGACTTATACTTTAATAAAGAAAATCCATATATAAATATTAATATTCCTATTCATTATGGTGTAATCATTTTAACCTTTTTAGGTAGTGTTTATTGGGGCATTATACTAAGCTATAAAGAGCATTTTCCTTACAATGATAATATAAAAATAATAACATTAATTTGGTCAATAACACCTGCTTTTCTTGGAATTTTTATTTTAATGACTAAAGAAAAAGATAGTTTGATTATTCTATCAGTTTCTTATTTTATTTGTCAGATTGTAGATGAAATTTATTATAAATCGGAAATACTTCAAACATGGTATATTATTCTAAGAAGAGTACTAACAGTTATTGTGATGACAATTTTTATTTTATCTTATTTAATAATTTAGCTAAAATATCATTCCATATTATTTTTTATTTTTCTATGGTGTTAGCCACTTAGGTAAATCATCTCTATAAATTTTAGTTTCTACCCATAATGAATAAGAACTATAATAACTTCTATAGCCTTTAATAAATTCATCTTTTTAATCATGAAAAAAGTTAACTAAAAAGATTATTAAGTCACTTTGATTTTATAAAAATCATTCCATATAAAAATATCAAAACCATTTTGTTTAATTTAATTTCTGGAACTTTTGCAATTTTTTTATAGATCATATTATTTATTTCTTTAAAACTTACCAAACTTTAAATAAGCTTTTTCAGGATCCATTCCACTTAAAATAGCAGATCTCATTTCACTTTCAGTAGACATTACCTTTTCTGTTTTATCTATTACTTCTAAAATAACTTGTTTTGGTATTATTACAGCGCCATCCATATCAGCTATTATATAATCTCCAGAGTTAATAGTAACTGTTCCAATGGTTATTGGATCTCCTAAAGAATCATATTTCCATCTCTCCACTATATCAGCAGGAGTAAACGATCGACAAAAAACTGGGAACCTAGCGTCTAGAATTTCTTCTACATCTCTACAATGACCGTCCATTAGATATCCTTTGACACCTTTTACCATCAAAGCACGTGCAGACAGCTCTCCCATAAGTGCTATAGAATGAGTGTTAGGTTGGCATATTAAAACTTTTTCACCTGGAACCTTTGATAAGACTTGTGACCATAATAATAAAGATTCATGACGAGATAAAGTTTGATCAATATGCCCTGAAATAGTGTATATCTCACCAGCAAGCTTTTGACCTCTTTCTAAAGCTTGTATCTCAGGAGGAAGAACACAATTTCCAAAGTTCATTTCTCTAAGAACATCATGAATAGCACTTGAATAACATTTTGAAAGACGGGAACTAAAGTCACTCATAAACCTCTCCTAATAAATTAGACATAAAATATAATATTATAGAAAGAAAAAAATTATCAACAATAGTAATTTTAATAAGCTTTAAAAAAATTAAGAATTAAAGAAACATTGTTTTCTTAAGTAAATATATAACATTTCCGTTTATGCTATCTTTAAACAAAACAGCTCCTAATTTTTCAACAGCTTTTCTGGAACGTAGATTATTATTTCCAATGTCAAAATAAATTTTCGAAAGATATTTAAATGCATAATCAATCATAATTTGTTTTATTAAGAAATTAGTCGACGTGCCCCAATATTCTTTTGAAATAAAAGTAAACCCTATTCTTATGGCATCATCTACTTTGTCATATGAATAAAAACGTGTAGAGCCGATAATTTTATTACAATTTTTATCAATGATTTTGAGAAAACCAAAATTATTTTGTAATCCTTTATTAAAAAAAATATAAAATTTATCCTTTTTCCATCTATCATTTTCAGGATGCTGCTCCCATATATTATAATCCTTGGCCACAAAATATAATTCTAAAAAATCTTCTTTTTTAATTTGAATTAAAGAAAATAAATTGTTATCGAAATTGGATTTAAAATTCATTGACTTAGTATTTGACATTAAACATTCCTTGATGATTTTACATCGTAAGATTTTCTTAACAATCTTCTAAAAAAACTATTTCTAAACCTGAATCTAACCTCGTGGCTTTGATGATAAAGTACATCCTCCATCTACAACCATTAAGTGTCCTGTTACATACCTTGCCCAGCTAGATGACAAATATACAACTGCTTTACCTATATCCCAACCTTCTCCTTCAATTTGTATAAGTGATGCATTTTGTCTTTGCGAACGATGATCTTCAGTCATACCAGAAGAATAGACCATAGGAGTGTAAACTGGGCCTGGCAAAATGCAGTTAACTCTTATTCCTTGAGAACCATGATCAACGGCCATGGCTTGACTTAATGAAGCCACAGCACCTTTAGAAGCCGAATATACTGTAAAACCTTTTGGTCTAGTTGCTGAAATAGACGAAATGTTGACAATTGATCCTCCTCCTCCAGAAGAAACCATAGCCGGGATAGCATATTTAGACATGAGAAACATTGGTTTTAAATTGACATCCATTACACGATCCCAATGCTCTTCAGTTTCATCTACAACTGATAATTTACTATCAATTCCAATATTATTATCCAATATATCAAGCCTTCCCCAACTATTAACAGCAAAATCAACAACTTTTTTACATTGATTTGGTTTAGTTAGATCAGCACTAATACTTAGAGATTCCCCTCCTCTCTTTTCTATCATTTGCACTGTATAATCCGCTAATTCTTTATCTTTATCAACAACAAGTACTTTAGCACCTGCTTCTGCTAATAATATAGATGCAGCTCGACCGTTGCCAATGCCCTCACCCGCTGAACCACCACCAGCGACAATGGCTACTTTATTTTTCAAATCTAAATCTAAGGTTTCAATCATTAAATTCTCCAATTATAAATATTAAAATTTTATTTTTAAACAGACTAACTAGGTTTTAATAAGTTAAGTGATCTAATGGGCTTTTGTTTATATTTTTATTAAATTGATTGTCTTAAAGGAAATGAAATTTCTTTCCGTTTATTTAATTTCTTTACTGTTTTGAAGGTCAGTAAGAGAGTGCGTTGGCATTTTTAAATCTAAATATGGGAAACCTATAAATATAATAATAATAAATATTAGCGTATATTTAAAAGTTTTTTTACGAATTCTGATTTTGTAATTTCCAATTTTAAATGACTTATATTCATCTTTGTTTTTTTCTTGAATTTTTTTACTCATCTTTATCTCCAACATTATAATTTAGTTTATTGTGTATGTCATGTTCTGGGAGGATATCTCGGATATAATCTCTTTGCTTCCATTCTGGAGGCAAAGGTGTTTTGTTCTCCATGGTTGGGATATCCTTTGAATTTTTGTTTTTAAATAAACCAGGTAAATAACGTGGACAGTTAGGATATATCTCACATTTAATTCTTATAACAAATTTAGCCCCAAAATGTCTTAGAAGCGTTTTATCATCATAATGAATGCTAGCTTTGCCATTTATTCTAATCCTTCTACTTTTACTATCAAAGTTTACGAACAAGAGCCCAACATTTGAATTTTTGGAAATGTTCCCAGCTGTTCTATACATTGAATTCCCGTCATATTCAGGGTATTCTAATGTGTCTTTTTTTATAATTTTTACAAAACCTGCATTTCCGGATTTAATGTTACAATCGTTATATTCACCCCAGCTTGAAGCTATAAAAAAAAAATTGGAATCTCTAATAATTTTTATTTCGTCTTCCCAAAATTCATAATGTTTTCTATGCTTTTCAATTGCTTCAGCAGTTCTACGACCGTCAAATTTATCTTGTATATCTCTCATGCCTTCATGAAAAAAAGGACGATATTTTAAATTAAAATCACTAACCATAACCAATCACCTCAAATAGAATTAGATTAAATAAAATACACATAACTCTTGTTATAATTAACGTTAGAATTGAATGCTTTTAATAATACATACTAAATCATGTTAACTATACCATAATAAAGGCTTTGAATAACTATATGTTTATTTCTAACCTTTATATATTTATTAAAAAATATCTTTGTAAAACTCTTCTTCTTTAAGAAAATTAGGATATTGTATACCTGTTATAGCCCAAAATTTTTGTAACATAGCTTCAAGATCTAATTGATTAAATTTTATTTTTACCCATTTATTATTTACGATTTTTTCTATTTTAACACCTGGTAAATCTAATGGTAATTTGGCTCTATTAAAAACAGCACAAACGTATAAATTATCATTTTCAACTTTTGTAAAACTTAATACATAATAATTATAATCAAGTTGACATATTCCATTTATAAATTTTAAATCATTGAATTTCATTTTATACCTTCAAACATTAGAACATTTTAAATCTTTATTAGGTGTTATCAAAATATTTTCAAATCTAAAATTATAATAAATTAATCACATTAAATTTACGATTTTACTTAAAACAGAAAACATTTCAAACTTATCTTATTCTAGATAAAAGCAACCAAATGAATCTTAAAGAAACAAAACTCCTGATAACACCTATAAGGTAAGTCAAAGCTGCGGCCTTAAGAACAGACTTACAATCTTCGTGATACTCAGAAGGAACTTTTTTTTGAATAATAGGTAATGCTTTTTTAAAACTTGCGTCTAATTCTACCTCAAGAGTTAGTAAATGAACAAAGATACCAATTAATAAAGAAACAAGTACTAAAATTAAACAGATTTTAATTAAAGGAAATGAACCAGTGGCTATTATGGTAGGAATGCCCATCAATAATAATCCACTTCCTAGTCGAGATATCCATAATGTATTTTTAACTAGTCTAGTTCTATATTCTAATAATTCATATTTTTCATGATGTTGAATAGCGTGACCAATTTCGTGACAAACAATAGAAATAGCGGTTAGACTTTTTTTAGACAATCTATCTTCAGTTACTTTGACTTTTCTTTCCAAAAGATCATAGTGATCACCAATTAATGATTTTTCTATTTTTACATTACTTAGCCCCATTTCCTTAAGGATATCATTACCAAATTCTAAACCATTAAAAGGCATATTGATTAAAATTTTATCATTCTTTTTTAAGATATAATTCAACCAAAAAACAGGCGCTACAAGTAAAATTGTAAATATAATTAAGTAAATTATCATAATTAATCCATTTTAATTAAGTTTAAAATCTACTATACAGTTCGAAGAATATGAATTTAATAGAAGATTAAGGCTGTTTTTATTTGTTTTTAAATATACAATTTAATAATTATAATGTAATATTATTTAACATTAATTTGATAAATATTGAAAATTAAAGGGTTCATTATATGTGTTTAGGTTCAACATCAAGTTTCATATCTACCTTCTTACTTGCTTTAGCGTCTTTTATAACTATTTGGAATTTTAGTAAAATTAAAGAATACGTTAAAAATGAGTATTTGCGTTTCAGCAATAAAGCTAAAAGCTAACTTTCCAATTATTAAATGAGTTATTAAAATATTCTTAATTTTACAAAGCAACTTAATTACAATCAGATTCATTATTTATCATTTCATCTTTCCTCATAGGCATATCATCAATAATATTATAAAGATTATTGATAAGAGATGAGTCTTTAGAAAAAGACTTATCGTTTCCATCATAACCAATCAACCATATACCGGTTTTACCTTGATATTTTTGAGGGATTTTATAATTATTGATCTCACTTCCAATAATTTTATAGAGAACTAAGTTTCTATCATTATTTTCACAAGTTTTGTCATTAAAAAAAGAATTAACATTTCTAATTAATTCAATATCTTTTTTTTCTGCTATGAATAGTAATATCCTTTTCTCCCATTCATATTTTTTTAATGTTTTTTCTAAAGAAATTTGTGTTTTAGAATGGCCCATCACAACAACAATCAAAAAAATTATAGAACAACATCTTATTATTATTTTCATTTATTTATTTTAATCTAATTTCATAGTGAAGTGAAAGAATAATTTAAAATAGAGTAAACATTAATATAGTTAATAGATTAAATTAAAGTTGCTCTTTTAAACTCAATATTTTTAGGCCTAATTGTAAAAAATCTCGATATCCTATGTTGCTCTATCCCTTCATCTATAACACTTTGTAAATCACCAAGCTTACCTTCAATCGGTTGACTGTTCCATTCTTTTCCATCAACAAGTAAGGTTATAATATACAATTGTTTATGTGCATCCATATTCATAACTCTATATAATGATTAACATAAAAAAACTGCCTTAATCTTAAATTTGTGATTTTTTTAGTAATTTCAAAATAACTGATCTTAAATTTCTTATACCAATAAAAGGATGTATTTTTATAACATAGTTAATATTCTTAAGGGCATCTTGGTACCTTTTTAAAGCAAGATTGATTTGTGCTAATCCAGAAATAGCACCAAAATGTCTTGGTTCTAATTTTAATGTGACTTGAATATCTCTAATAGAGCCATAAAAATCTCCTTTTAGAAATCTTATCGTAGCAATTTTATTTATAGGCTCCGCCCAATTGGGTTCCATTTTAGATAAATTAATAAATAGAGCTAAAGCTGTTTCTAAATCACCATTTTCCATTAAAGTAACAGCTTTTTTCATTTTAAGATTATTAATTTTATTTGATCCATCTGTTAACCAAGATTGCCATATTTTGTTTTCATACTTTTGAGCAATCATTGCATTTGGAGAGTTTTTTAATTTAAGAAATAATTCATCCAACTCTGAGCCTGATACTTTAAAATTAATCAAAAGATAAAGTAAGAAAAAAAGAAATGCTGTAATAATATGAAATATAATTTTATTTAAAACCATATTAGAATCTTATTATAAAAATCATTTAAGAACAATAAGCATTATCAAAAAATAATTATCATTTATTGATTTAGTTGAGATTAATATTTAAACATAAACAGTTATAATATATAGAACGTTTTTAAAGTAATTTAATTTTTAACGGAGTTTAATTGACAAAATTTATTTATCAAAGCTGGAACACTGTTATGGATCATAACTTAAACCCACTTAAAAATATTAAGGACATAAATACTAGGCACATGATTATGCAGGTTTTATCATGGATGTGGTGTATTATTTTTTCAATGTGGTTTGGAAGTATGTGGGTATTTGGTATAACTGCAGTCGTACATATATTTATATTGTTTGCTATTGCTGTAACAGTTGCAACATTTGAAACAGCAAAGCGAAAACCTAATTTTTTTATTAAAAAAGGCTATCATACACCAAGTCGAAGTCGTGCAATTTATATTGATGGAAAAAGGGTTGAGTTGGACCCCAATGACAAAGGTGGAGAACATGAGTAATCTTGTAAATTACAGTTAGGTTGTCTAATAAAGAAACCTAACTGTAATTAATTTTATAATCAAACTAGCTAAATTTTTAATCATTTAGCTGCATAAGTCTTGGCTGCATTTGCATTAAACTCTAACGCAACACATTCAATATCACCTTCAACCCATCCATCATGACCAGGCTCAATAACATAGACATCTCCTGCCACAAAAGTATCAACAGTTCCGTCATCGTGCTTGGCTGACATAGACCCTGACAACACTGTCCCAACATGCCTTGCTTGGCAGCTTTCACCGCCTACAACAGGTTTTATGCATGTAGACCAACTCCAACCAGGTTGAAGAACCATTTTAGCAGCTGCAACTCCTCCCAAATCACAAACATGCACATTTGCTTTATCTGGACTTCTAATTTCATCTGGTTTGTTAAAAGATTTTTTTACTATTCCAGTCATTATATTTATCCTTTCTAAATTAGATAATTATTAAAATATTACACATTTTAAAAGTCAAGTAATTAAGATCTAAATCCAGCTTTTATTAATTGATCAAACAACAAATTTATAACCTGAACCTGATTTTTCAAGATATCCAAATTTAGGTGTTAGCATATGACCACTTGAGCATAAAGTTTTATCATGGCTAACCATATCAAAAACCATTTTACGAGATTTCATTGCAGCTTCAGGGTCGACGTCAAATACTAGTGATATATTTGGATCAGAAAGTTGTAAATTAGGTACATGTAGTACATCTCCCATATGGATAAAACTTTTATTTCCATCATCAACCCTAAAGCCTGAGTGAGCAGGAGTATGACCAGGAAGATTAATTATACTAACACCTGGGATAATTTCAGCATCCACTGACAAAATATCTATCCTATTTTCATACGCTCCAAAAACTGTTTTAGCAAGGTTTGCCCAATCATTTCCATTCACATCAATATTATCGAAATGATCTGCATTCCAAAAATTATATTCCGCATCAACTAGTTTTACAACAGCATTTGAAAAGCTTGCTTTGCCATCTATATCTATAGATCCTGCAACATGATCAGGATGCATATGTGTAAAAAAGATATCAGTTATATCACTTGGCTTTGTCCCTGTTTCTAGAAGCGCTTCTTTTATAAAACCACAGTTTGGACCGAATAACTCTCTACAGCCAGCGTCTACTAATAAGTTACGATTATCTTTTTTTATTAGATAAGCATTTATATTACTTAAAGAAAGATTACTATTTTCGTCGTTAGTAAGACTTTCAGAAACTTTTTTGTCTAAATTAATAAAAACTTCCTTAGGCAAATTCAATTCACCATCTCTTAGAGCATATACTTCAACCGATCCAACAGTTATTTTTTCTAATCTTGACATAAACTATTTCCATAAATTATTAATAATAATAAAATATTAATAAATTTAAAAATAAATGAAAGTAAAAAATCATACATAAAATTTTACATTAAAATGTATTGAGGTTGTATTATTAAGTTAAAATTCTAAGGAAAAATATAAATGACATATGATGGTGAAATGACTGAACTCGAATTTCAAAATGAAGTTATTAAAAAGGGTTATAACATACCTGTTTTAAAAGAATGGGAAGCCAATCATTTCAACGATATTCATGCTCATGAAAATGATTTGTTTTTATATGTTAAAAAAGGTGAATTAGTGATTGGAGTTGAGCATAAAGATGGTCTCGAAGCAACAACCCTTGAACGTGGTAATGCTTTAGAAGTTTTAGCAGGAGCTAAACACTATGAAAGCGTTAGCGATGAAGGTGTTATTTTCTTAGTTGCAAAAAGAAGCTCTTAATAAATTGTTATTATCCCTTTTTTTAAATTAAAACTTTATTT
>CAZFKZ010000049.1:0-10590 GCA_964519035.1 uncultured Rhodobacterales bacterium
AATTATTTTCCTTCAAAAATTCTTATATCGCGGTCTGCACCTCCATCAAGAGCTCTTAATGCCGCTTGGTAATCTGGGCTATTATATGCAGCTATAGCTTTTTCCTTACTTTCAAATTCAACCAAAACGGTTTGTTGTGAAACACCATTTTCGTGAGCTTCAACTTCATTAGTACTAGCTAGAATTATACCGCCAGCTTTTAAAAAAGCAGGTCCAGCAAGATTGAGGTAGGCTTGTCTTTTTGAGGGATCAGCGGGAGAACGATGAGCGCTTAGAAAATAACCTTTAGGCATGAAAACTCCTTTTTAAAAATTATAAATATTTTAAAATATGATAATCAAAAATTAATAAAATAGAAATAATAATATTTGTAAATTACAAAATTATATTTAAATTAAACTTAATTTTTTGATTGATTTGTATAAGGAATTTTTATGAACATTGAAGATATAGAAAAATCTATGACAAGGGCAAAATCAGGGGGGACTTATAATTTTTTTAAAACAAAATATATAGGTTTAGACGAAGAAGCATATATATTTGAAATAACCTTTCCTAGAGAATGTCTTAATCCTTTTCAAACCGTTCAAGGCGGAATGATAGCTAGTGCACTTGATGAAATAACTTCAATAAGTGTAAATATATTAACTAAAGATAAAATGTTACCTAGTTCAACTGATATTCATGTTACATTTCATCGACCTGCCAAAGCAGGGCTTGTTACAGGAAAAGCAAAAATTATTAAATTAGGAAGAACGGTTGTTTCAGTTGAAGGTAAATTATTCTCAAGCGATAATAAATTAGTAGCTTCTGCATTGCATACAGCAATATTAACTGATACATCAACCATAATTTAAAATTGAATTAAAAAAATATTAATGAAAAAAAAAGAAAACCTACCATCAAAGCTATGTTTAAAATGTAACAGGCCTTTTTCATGGAGAAAAAAATGGGAAAAAGTTTGGGACGAAGTTAAATTTTGTAGTGAAAAATGTAAAAGAAACAAAAATAGGTAATATTTTGAAAAATGAAGAGCAAAATTTAAATCAAATAGATTATAATGCCATTATTGAAATGGCATGGTGTGATAAGACTAGTTTTGACTCTATTAAAGAACAAACTGGTTTATTAGAAAAAGAAGTTATCAAAATAATGAGAACAAAACTGAAAAATTCTAGCTTTAAAGTTTGGCGAACAAGAGTATATGGTAGAAAAGCTAAACACAGTAAAATCTAACGTTGAAATAGTATGGTTTAAAAGAGACCTTAGAATTAATGACCATGAACCTTTGCTTCAGGCATCTAAGAGTTCCTCTTTCATAATACCTTTATATGTTTTTGAACCAGAATATTGGTTGCAACCTTTTGCTTCTAGAAGGCATTGGCACTTTATTCATGATTGTTTGTCAGAACTAAAATTAGAACTTAAAAACTTAGGACAACCTTTAGTAATTAAAGTTGGCTCTGTATTAGAAATATTAGAGGAAATATCACGTGAATTTATTATAAAAAAAATACATGTGCACGAAGAAACAGGTAACAACTGGACTTACCAAAGAGATAAAAAAATTTTAGAGTGGTCTATTTATCAAAATATTAAATTGCAAGAATATCCTACAAATGGAATTGTTCGCAGATTAAAAAGTAGGGATCAATGGACTAAAATTCGAAATAAAAGAATGGAAGAAGATATTTGTCCTAACCCAAAAAAATTAAAATTAATCTCCAAATATGGTGATAGTAAAATTCCAGCTAAAGATACTTCATTTATTAAAAATAATTTTGATGGAGAAGTTCAAAAAGGTGGAAGAAGTGAGGCTTTAAGAATAATAGAAAGTTTTCTAAAAATTAGGGGTCAAAGCTATCTTTTTAATATTTCAGGTCCAGGTAAATCTGAAAAATTTTGTTCTCGAATTTCTCCTCATTTAACTTGGGGAACAATTTCTATGAAAGAATTGTTGAAACTAGTTGAAGATCGAAAAGGTAACTTATCTGCAGAAGAAGCAAAGTCTTGGAAAAGAAACTTAACCGCTTTTAGATCAAGGCTATCATGGCGCTGCCACTTTATTCAAAAAATTGAGGACAAACCATCTATTGAATATAAATGCATGCATTCTTTTTATGAGGGTTTGAGAGAAAATTTTTTTAATAAAGATTATTTCATTGCATGGAAAGAAGGAAGAACAGGTTACCCCTTTGTAGATGCTTGTATGAGAAACTTAAATTATAATGGTTGGATAACTTTTAGAATGAGGGCTATGATTGTTAGTTTTGCAAGCTATGATTTATGGCTGGATTGGCGTAAGACTGGCTATCATCTTGCACAAACTTTCACAGATTACGAACCAGGCATTCATTATAGTCAATTGCAAATGCAATCAGGTGTTACAGGGATAAATACAGTTAGAATTTATAACCCTATAAAACAATCGCAGGATCATGATCCAAAGGGTGATTTTATAAGAGAATGGATACCTGAGCTAAAAGATGTTGAGGATATGTGGATACATGAGCCATGGAAAATGGATGATTTTAACCAAAAAATAAATAAATGTATTATTGGGAAGGATTACCCTTTCCCAATTGTTGACCATGCTTTAGCTATTAAAGAAGCTAGAAATAAAATATCTGAAGTGCATAAAAAAGCTGGCTATAAAGAAAATTCAAAAGCTGTTTTTAACAAACTAGGTAGTCGAAAAAGAACAAAAACTATTCCAAAAAAAATTGATAATCAGTTAAAATTATTCACATAGGTTAACTTTTATTTGCAATAAAAGCCTTTTTTCTATTTGGATAACATGTTGTGCATATTTTACAAACTGTTCCATCACACCCCCAAGCGGAACAGAATTCACGGCCATAAAAGATGATTTGCAGGTGTAACTTGTTCCATTTATCTTTAGAAAATAATTTCTTTAAATCTTTTTCAGTAACCTTAACATTCTTACCTTTTGTTAAACCCCATCTTTGTGCAAGTCTATGAATATGCGTATCTACAGGAAAAGCTGGGTGTCCAAAACCTTGAGATATAACAACACTTGCTGTTTTGTGACCAACTCCAGGAAGTTTCTCAAGTTCGTTTATGTCGTCAGGAACCTCCCCATTAAATTGCTCAACAAGTATTGCAGATAGTTTTGATATAGCTTTTGATTTTTGTGGAGCTAGCCCACAAGGCCTAATTATTTTATAAATAGTTTCAGTATCTACATCTTGCATATCAAAAGGATTATTTGCAATTGAGAATAAAGAGGGTGTTACTTTGTTCACGCGTTCATCTGTGCATTGAGCACTTAGTAATACTGCAACTAATAATTCAAAGTTATTTTTGTTGTTGAGAGGTACAGGCGTACTTGGGTAGAGTTCATCAAGAACATTAACTATAAACTTTGCGCGATCTACTTTTAACATAATATCTACTCTCAACTTAAATAATAAGTTATATATAAATCAATTTTTATCTTAAAAATATTTAAATTTAATTAAAATCTAATAGGTACCTTAGTAATGAGTAGATGGAAAATGTTTCAGGAAGGGGTTATAGAGGAATTACCTTTGCAATTAGGAGTTTTCCCTTTTGGAATAATTTATGGAATCTTAGCAATGGAGAGTGGGTTAACTTTTCTTCAATCTTTTTTATTATCTTCGATCATATTTGGAGGAGCAAGCCAAATTGTTTTTGTACAACTTATATCAACGTCCACTCCATTTGGTATAATTATAACTTCAGTGGGTGCAATTAACTCTCGTCACTTTTTATATGGGGTTTCTATAAGAGAATATGTAAAACATCTCTCAGTTACTTGGAGGTTGCTTTTAGCTTATTTGCTTACAGACGAGGCCTATGCTGTCTCAATAAGAAAATTTAATAACGACCCTAATAATAAATTGTTACATTACCATCTCTTGGGTACAGGTTTAACATTGTTTATTATTTGGCAAATTTCTACTTTAACAGGTATTATTTTAGGTCATGAATTACCACAATTTCTAGAATTGCAATTTATAATACCACTTACTTTTATCGCTATTATAATTCCAATGATAAATTCATTTTCTTTTATATGTGCTGCATCAAGTTCAGCAATCACAGCTCTACTATTCAAAAATTTAGATTTAAACTTATGGATTTTAGCATCAGCTTTAATTGGTTTAATAGTAGGAGTTAGTGCATCCAGGTTTGACAAAAAATGACAACGTGGATTACAATTTTCTTATGTGGAATTTTAACATTTCTTACTCGATTTATTCCCTTATCAGGGCTTATGCCCAATGAACTTCCTTTATCACTTAAAAAATCATTAAAATATATCCCAGTAGTGATTTTAACACCTATAATAATTAATAGTTTATCAATATATGAAGGTACGGAATTATATTTATTAGAAAATAATAAGCTTTATGCAGGATTAATTGCCGTATTGGTATCGGCTATTTTTAAAAATGTCTTAGCAACTATTTCAATAGGTATGTTGAGTTATGTTTTAATGTCTAATATTTTTTAAATATTAATAATAGATCAAAGGAGATTTAATGAATAAAAAAGTAGAAGCTATTAACGCGTGCGCAAGAGACTGTCATGACGCCGCTGTTAAAGGTGGCTGGTGGCATGACAGTAATGGCAAAAAAAAAGATAGGAATGTAGGTGAATTATTATGTTTAATTCATTCTGAAATAAGTGAGGCTATGGAAGGTGCTCGAAAAGGTCTGCTTGATAATCATCTTAAAAATAAAAGTATGATGGAAGTTGAACTTGCTGATGCGATAATTCGAATTTTTGATTTATCAGAATCAAAGGGTTTTAATATTGGGGAAACTATTTACGAGAAGTTGGAGTACAATAGATCTAGGGCAGATCATAAAATAGAAAATAGAATGAAAAAAGGAGGTAAAAAATTTTAATTTATTCTATTGTGTTATCCTAATTGTAATGTCATATCATATCATATAAGCACCTGTTTTGGAGAAAAGTATGCGTGAATTTTTAGAAAAAAATTTAGAAAAAAGTTTGTTTGGAAGTCGTTGGTTTATAGCTCCTATTTATGTAATTTTGGCTATATCTTTAGGTATTGTTACTTTAAAAGTTATTCAAGAATTTATTCATGTTGTACCCGAAATGTTTTCTATGAGTGTGAAACAGGTAATGTTGTTTGTTCTGCATGTTGTTGACTTAGCTTTATTAGGTAATTTGATCTTAATGATAATTTTTGCAGGCTATGAAAACTTTGTATCCAAGATTAGTGCAGCTCAAGATAGTGAAGACAAACCTAGCTGGATGGGAAAAGTTGATTTCAGTGACCTCAAACTTAAGTTGATTGCATCCATAGTGGCCATTTCAGGTATCAATTTATTAGAAATCTTTATGGATATAGAAAGGGTCTCTGACAGAGATATACAATGGATGATTATTGTTCATCTTGTATTTATTATCTCAGGAGTTCTCTTGGCCATTATGGACTTCATTGCGTCAAAAACAGTTAAACATTAATTAGTTTAGCTTATATATATTTTAATAAAATAATATGGATACAACTATGAGTATAGTTAACTCAAATACAATGTCCTTAGATGAGCATGTTAAAAAAATAAACCTAGCTCGAGATAAAGTTCAGGCTGGTATATTTGAAATGGCTTTGTCAATAACAGAAGCAGTAACTCAATTAGGTGGAAAACAAATAGAGTTAGCTCAAAGATTAGGTATGTCAAAAGGAACTATTTCTAAATGGATTTCTATAGGTTCAAATTCAGTTATAATGAGTATGCAAAAAAAAGTGCCTTCATCTTTTGACTCTTTGTACCAATTAAGTTCATTAGATAATCAATATAGTAAATATTATGGCGAAGAAGAAGGTAAAAAGAAGTTTATAGAGCTCTTTGAAAATAAGGAAATTACTGACTTATCAGATAGAAATGATATAGCTCAAATTATTAAAATTCACAAAAAATTAACTAAACCTGACGGTTCTTTAAAAATCAAAGAATTAGAAAAATATAAATCAGGTGATGATAATGTTAAGATTAAATCTGAAATTAAGCTTAAAGTTTTAGTTAAATCAAATTTAACTTTTAATACTATAATAGTCATTCCTTCTGTTGATCAACTTTTAAGATGGGAGAATCTTGAAGGTGCAGATTTAGTAAATGAAGATTATCCAATTGGAAAGCTTGAAAACTTAGATAATGATACTTCTCAGCAATGCTTAATAAAAATTAGACAAAAAGATATTCAAATAGGCTTAAAATGTCTTCTAAGTTGGGGGTTTATTTATAGTGACATACTACTACCAAACCAACCCCAAAAAGGTCTTGTGAGTTCACCTTTGGAAAATATAATTCTTAAAGGCCAAAAAGGATCTTTTGAAAACGAAACTTCTATAATTAAATCAACTAATACTTTAGATCTAATCGCCTATAGTGAACATTTGGGTTCGGGGCCATTTTTACTAGTTGGAGATGTAACCACATCAAAAAATTGGATTTATTGCGTTAATTAGATGGTTTAAGTTTCTCATGAGAAACCTAAATATTTTCTTCTTGCCTATTACTAACTTTAATACTTATTGTTACATCATATTTTTTAATTTATTTAGTGTAAAATAATGAAGCCTGTAAAAGTATTAGTGCCGTCTGGTGTTCTTGGTCTTGGTTTTGATCCTAAAGCGCTTAAAGCTGGAATTAGGGGGCTTCCTGATATTATAAGCATTGACGGAGGGTCTACGGATAGTGGCCCAGCTTCTTTAGGATCTGACACATCTAAATATTCACGTGCGGCAGTCAAAGCTGAATGGAAAGTTCTTATGATGGCACGAGAAGAGGCTCAAGTACCGCTTGTGATTGGGAGTTGTGGAACTTGTGGAACCAATTCAATGGTAGATTGGATGGAAGAGATTACAATTGAATTAGCCAAAGAATTAGGCCAGTCAATAAAAATATCTAAATTATATTGTGAACAAGATAAAGAATTCATAAAGACAAACTTTATATCAAATAAAATTTTTCCCTTAGATCCCGCTCCTTTAATTGATGTTAAGATAATTTCAGAAATGTCTCATATAGTAGCTTTGGCTGGAGCAGAGCAAATCCAAGAAGCATTAAAAACTGAAGCAGATATTATTTTGGCTGGTAGGACAACTGATACTGCAATTATTGCAGCCTTACCTTTATTAAAAGGAGCGCATCCAGGATCAGCTTGGCATGGAGCCAAAATTGCTGAATGTGGAGCGCTTTGCTCTAATATTCCAACCTCTGGTGTTGTGATGATAGAGTTTGATGATGTTGGATTTACAGTCGAGCCCATGGCAGAAAAGGCTGCCTGTACTCCTGATTCAGTTTCTGCGCATATGCTATATGAAAATGCAGATCCATTTATATTGCATGAACCTGGCGGTTATATGGATGTAACTAAAGCCTATTATAATGCTATTGATAATAGAAAAGTCAGAGTTGAGGGTGCAATATGGAATGCATCTAAAAATTATACAGTCAAGTTAGAGGGAGCTAAAATAGCTGGTTATCAGTCTTCTATGTTGGTTTTATTAAGAGATAAAAACTATGTTGCTAACGCAGAGGCATGGACTAAAAAACTATTGTTATTTTTACAAGTTGAAATAAATAATAAAATGAATTTAAAGACACATGAATACACGTTAGATTTTAGGCATATAGGTTTAAATGCTACATTAGGCGAATTAGAAAAAAAAGTTGGTTTACCAACTGAAGTTGGTATTTTATGCACAGTTACTTCAGAAAATAGTGAAATATCCACTGAAATAGCTAAGTTGATTAATCCATTCTTATTACATTTTCCTCTGACGCTTAATGAAGAATTACCAACTTTTGCATTTCCTTATTCACCTGTTCATTCAGATCGTGGGTGTGTTTATGAATTTACTTTAAATCATGTTTTAGAATTATCTAATCCAATGTCTGCATTTCATATTAAAACGTTGGATATTTAATGAAAACTCTTGGGCAACAAGTGCAAAGGATAAGGTCAAAAAACGCGGGACCTTTTTGGGTTACCATCGATATATTTTGTGGATCAAAAGAAGTATATCAAAATGTTTTGGTAAAATTAGAAAATAAAATAATAATTGATTTATTTAAGATACCTGGTCAAACATTAAAAAAATTTCAAATTCAAAACTTAAATGTTATAAAGTTTTCTTTTCCAAGAAAGGTAGTGCAAGGACATATTACAGATAGGGACATGCATGGAGCGCAATTTGCAGTTTTATTATCTGAAATTGAATTTTAAATTTTAAAAAATGAAATGCTTTTTATCCATTTTGTTATTATATTGTTAATAATTTGTGGTTTTTCTAGAGTTATATAATGTCCTGTATTTTCAAATTTTTCTATAGTAACAGCACTTGCACATGATTTAATAAAATCAATATAAGGTATAACTTCATCTTGTTTTATAGTTTGTCTTCCGTTTTTAATATGTACTTGAGTGCTTTGAAGTAATAAAATAGGTAAAGATAAATTTTTTAAGTTTTTATCAACACAATGACCGTCATACCATAAGGCATTTCTTCTAAGCGGGAGAGAGTATTTTGACGGGATATTTAATGCTCTTTCAATAATTCGTTTTTTATCTTCAATAAACTGCTCTGAAAAAAACATTTGAGAAAACATATGTTCTAAAACTTTGTTAAAACTTCCTTTTTTTATAGACTTCTCGAATGCATTAATTACATCTGGATATAATTGTTCATCAGCAAATCTACTTCCATCTACAAGTATTATTCCACAAACATTTTCAATTTTGTTAGCTATATCGATAGCTAATCTTGTCCCCATACTATGTCCAGCTAATATTACCTTTTTAAATTTTTTTTCTTTAAAAATAGCTACGCAATCATTTGATAATTGCTCAATACTCATGGGTCTGTCAAATAAGTTTGTACCGTCATGCCCTCTTAAAGTAGGAGTTAGAACAGTAAATTTATCACTAAAATAATCAATTTGTGAACTCCAATCCTCAGGGCCACTGCAGAAACCATGAATCAAAAAAAGACAATGGTCACTATTTCCTTTTATGGTGTATTGTATTTCTTGCACTAATGTTCCTTTTTTAGGTTATTAATTAAATATTCATGCTAAAAAAGAAATACACTAATTACACATAAAGTACTTTTTTACACAAAAATAAATATTATTTATAAATAATATTAAATAACTATTGAGGTCAAAATGTTTAAATCAAAAATCGCTATCTTAATTTCTACAATGTTTATTGTATTATTCTCAGGCCATCTTATGGCAGCTTCTCATCAAATAGATATGCTAAATAAACTTGGAAAAGAAAGAATGGTCTTTTCAAAGAAAGTTATTTCAGTTGATGTGAATGATGATGTGTTATGGAAATCTGTAAATAAAGGTCATAATGTTGAATTTATAGGTATGCCAGAAGGTGTCAAAAAATATAAATCTAAAATAAGTAAAGATGCAAATTATAAATTTGAAAAACCAGGAATTTATTTATATCAATGTACGCCGCACAAGGCGATGGGCATGATAGGTATTGTTGTTGTCGGAAACGATAAAAGCAACCTTGAAAAAATTAAAAAGATAAAAGTACGTGGTAAATCTAAAAAGTTGTTGAAATCTTTATTAGCTAATTTATAAGGTCTATATAAGTATCAAAATGGGTGTCACAAACAGTTTGACACCCTCTATAATGTATTATTATAATTAACCATCAAATTTTTTTGGGGGTTTTTATGAAATATAGAAGTATATTTTTAGCATCTTTTTTAGCCTTACCTTTAACATTTTTAGAAGTTACAGCCGCTGATAATTCTACTGATAAGCTTAAAGAGACTGTTGTTGGTAAAACTATTCAAGCCTTTGAAGATGGTTTTAACTCGTTGTTTACTAACACTGAGTTAACCATTGAAGGAAGAACAGCTTCTGATCCGAATTTTACGTTACTCACCATTAATCCTATATCTGAAAGCGATGATAAAAAAGATCTTACGTTCTTTCAAGGATCGATTTTAAGACAAAATAACCGAGACACACTTAACCTTGGTATTGGTTATAGACAGCTTAGTGATGACGATAAATGGATTTACGGAATTAATGCCTTTCATGATTATGACATGACTTATGAACATACAAGAATGAGTGTTGGAGCGGAACTTAGAAGTTCTTCATTTGAGATTAATGCCAATAAATATTTTGCCACCAGTGGAGCTCAGACTGGTAAAGATGGAAACACTGAAAGAGCTCTTGACGGTCATGAAATTGAAATTGGTGGTCAAGTACCATATATTCCTTCAGCAAAGATATTTGTTAAAGACTGGAAATGGGAAGGCTATCAGACAGCTGACACCAAAGGCAAAACATACAGCTTACAAATTAATGCACCGATTGCACCAAATATAACATTAGAAGCAGGAACAAAGGACTTTGATAGTCAGACAGATATAGACTTTGTAAATGTCACTTATAGATTAGGTCTGGGTGGAGGTCCTTCAGAGAAGGACACTATGATTAAAGATTTAATAGCTGATCAAGCGTTTAGTAATACATCAATGAAAAAGAGAATGTTGGATAAGGTAAGGCGTAAAAACCAAATTGTAAT
>CAZFKZ010000050.1:0-10575 GCA_964519035.1 uncultured Rhodobacterales bacterium
GGAAAATCTCCAAATATATTCTTTAAAGATGTTTGTGAGGCAGATGACGAATTTTTTGATAAAGCTATTGAAGGATTTGTTATGTTTGCGTTAAATCAAGGTGAAGTTTGTACCTGTCCTAGTAGAGCTTTAATACATGAAGATATTTATGATAAATTTATGGAACGTGCTCTTAAAAGAACAGCTGCAATTATTCAAGGAGATCCATTAGATCCTAATACAATGATTGGAGCTATGGCATCTAGTGAACAATATGAAAAAGTGAAATCTTATCTAGATATAGGTAAAAAAGAAGGAGCAGAAGTTCTTATTGGTGGTGAAGTAGCTGAAATGGATGGCGATTTATCAGGTGGCTATTATATTAAACCAACTATTTTTAAAGGTCATAATAAAATGAGAATTTTCCAGGAGGAAATTTTTGGACCTGTTGTATCAGTATGTACCTTTAAAACAGATGAAGAAGCATTAGAGATAGCAAATGACACACTTTACGGATTAGGTGCAGGTATTTGGAGTAGAAACATGAATACTTGTTATCGTTTTGGAAGAGCTATCAAAGCTGGAAGAGTATGGACAAATTGTTACCATGCTTATCCTGCTCATGCTGCATTTGGTGGTTATAAGCAGTCAGGTATTGGGAGAGAAAACCATTTAATGATGCTAAACCATTATCAACAAACTAAAAACTTATTAGTTAGTTATAGTCCTAACAAGTTAGGTTTCTTCTAATAAAATATATTGAGCGCACAGAAATGTGCGCTCATTTCTACATGGAGTTTTAAATGTTAGATCAAGTTGAAGCTACACAAGGTGCTTTAGAGCTAATTCAAGAAATCAAAGATGAATACGGAGATCTTATATTTCACCAATCTGGTGGTTGTTGTGACGGTTCAGCTCCTATGTGTTTTTCTAAAGGTGAATTTTTAATAGCCGACCATGATGTACAAATGGGAGAAATTGGTGGTGTTCCATTTTATATTGGTGGATTACAATTTGAAGTTTGGAAACATACTAAATTAATCATAGATGTTATTGATGGACAAGGAGGAATGTTTTCTCTTGATAATGGGAGGGGTAAAAGGTTTATAACTAGATCAGACTTGTGTGAAGTTTAACTTTTTATATTTTCTAAATAATAATACTTACTTTTGTATATCAACATGGTATTATTTAACCTTATTCAGATAATTAATCTCTGGCATTTTATTTCATATTATATAAAGCTCAAATAAGGCTTATAAAGCTATGTTATGGTTTTTGCTACCTAGAACTGCAATTGAGGAAGCTCATAGAGTTGAAATCTTTCATTTAGATGAAGATGTTTAACTAATAAAAGATATAGTTATAGAAAATTTAGTTGGCCTTGGTACTTGAAATTCAAAGGATCAGATAGCTGTTATTAAAAAAGCCGGTATAACAATTTATGTTTCAATTATGTCATGCATAAATAGAGGTATATCAGATTAAAATTTAGAAGGTAAGCAAATGAAAAAGGTATAACCTAAAACCTTATTAGAACTCGTTTTATTAACTGATAAAACTTTGATTTATTAAGCTCTTATTGACTCATTACAAAACCACCATTAGGAGATATTGTCTGTCCAGTAACAAATTTAGATTCTTCTGATGCAAGATAGACAGCTGCCCATGCGATGTCCGCTGTATCTCCAAATTTTTTCATTGGTGTTGCAGACTTAACTAAATTTATTACATCACCAAGCCCACTTGTCATATCAGTATCAATATAGCCAGGTGCTATAGCGTTTACTCTTATATTTCTTGAAGCTAACTCTCTAGCCGTAGCTCTAGTATATCCTAAAATTGCTGCTTTAGCTGCTGAGTAATGTGGAGAAGAAGGGCCTCCAGTAGTTCCAAGAACAGAGCCCATATTAATAATACATCCACTATTTTGGTTATTCATAATTTTAAGTGCTTCTCTAGTACAAAAAAATGTTCCATTTAAATGAACAGAAATCATATTATGCCAATCTTGATCTGACATATTGACTGTAACATCAAAATGACTTTTAATTACTCCATCTGATGCAACTTCCTTATTTTGTAAATTATTTATCTTAACTCTTTCATCAAGTAAGTCTTGCCTATTTTCAAATCCATTTATTCCAGCATTGTTTACAAGTATATCTAAAGTACTATATTTAGATTTAATTTCTAAAAAAACCTCTTCAACATTTTTTGAATCTGAAACGTCCATATAATAAGCTTTTGCTTCCATTTCCCTTGCAGTTTTCAAAGCTAAATCAATATTTTTATCGCAAATAATAACCTTTGCACCTTCATTAAAATAATGAAGTGCAATGGCAGCTCCTAAACCTTTTGCAGCTCCAGTAATTATCGCAACTTTATCTTTTAAACGGTTCATATTAATATCCAATTTCAAAATTATAAATATTTACAATTTCATCATAAATTCATTTAAAAATAAAGATTTATATCATTACTTGCTATTTGATGATTAGAAGAATATTTTTATTATTATGGATGAATATAATACATCGTTAACCAAAAGTAAGTTTTTCGAAGATCTCAATATTAATGAGAGATATGTAATTCCTTCAAGAACTCAAACTAGTGGTATTTTTTCTATGTTTCAAGCTGCTTCAGGAGATAATGATCCTATTCATTACGATGTCGAATATTGTAAGCAAAAAGGGCATCCCAATATGTTAGCTCATGGCATTCAAGTTCTGATGCAAACAGCTGCTGGAGCAGGATCATTTCCTAATGAAGTCAAAGACAGTCTGATTGGTATGGTTGAGATTTTTGGTAAAATGTTAAAACCTGTTTATAGAGAAGATACCTTGTATCCAGAATTAATTATTTCAAAACTTACCCCACAAAAAACTACTGGTATTGTTGAGATGAGAGCTATTGTCCACAACCAAAATAAAATTTTAGTTTTTGAAGGTTATCATAAATATTTACTTAAGATGAAATCATAAATGTTAAATTTTAAATTTAATAAATACTTTTATATATCTGTTATAATTAACTTTATTCTTTTAACTTTCTCTTTTTCTTCTTTTTCCCAACAATCAAAATGTAATGAAATTGAAAAGATTTGTCTCATGTTAAACCAGGTAGTCGGAATTAAAACTCCTATGATGGTAGCAAGTGGAACTATTTTTAATAAAGATTTTATTATTACAAATAGGCATGTTATTGAGGATCATAAACAGGTGATAATTAAGTTTTATGATGGTTCAATAAAAAAAGCTTACCCAATTCCACATAATTATCCTGTTGATCTAGTTTTCTTAACCTTAAATAAAGATAGACCATTACCTTATAAATTGATTGACCCTTATTCAATTTCAGGAATGTTAAGGGTGGTAGCTTTTGATCAAGGACGAAACTCAAATAGAATTTATAAAAAAGGTAGGATAATAGTTATTCCTGATAATAAAAAAAATGTTCAAGCAAGAATTCATACTTTTGCTAAAAGTTTGCCTGGGAACAGTGGTGGCGCAGTTGTTGATGATAATGGAAATTTAGTTGGGTTTCTTGCATCTGGAGATGGTAATATAAATGAAGTAATTCCATTTTCTTTATTAAATGGTGTATT
Source organism: uncultured Rhodobacterales bacterium (assembly GCA_964519035.1). Taxonomy (GTDB): domain Bacteria; phylum Pseudomonadota; class Alphaproteobacteria; order Puniceispirillales; family Marisalimonadaceae; genus CAJJBL01. The sequence goes on from CAZFKZ010000050.1 coordinate 3,587, forward strand.
GAAAAACTCAGATGCTAAACACACTATTGATTTTTTTAAAACAGGAAAATTTATTAGATTATGCGCAGACAATCTAGAGCTTGCTTTTAATATTCAAAGAAATCCAGATCCTGAGTTAATAAGAAATATTACTACTAATTGTTGGAACTCAAATAATAAACAACTTATTGATCAGGCTGGTCAAACTTTTGGTAGATTAGGGGATTTAAAACAATCAACTATTTTTTTAGAAAGAAGTATAAATTTAGATCCTATGAGCCCAAACTCCTTACTTTCATTAGCTATCACATATCATATTGATAGAAAAATTATTAAAGAGAGACCAATAATAAATAGACTACTAAAATTAATCCCGGAAGATCCTCAAGTGTTGAGACTTGGTGTTCAAGTTTCTGGGATTTTAAAAGATAAAAAAATGTCAGAAACAATCTTAAATTTAATGTCTATTCACAATAAAGAAGCTCTACCATTAGCAAAAAAATTCATTGATAATGCATTTAAAGTTAATTAAATAAATAATTATCTAAGGGATCTGGTATCCAACCATATTTAGTTCTGTTTTGATTAGTTTTGATTGATCTTTTTTTAAGTACATTAATAACATCCTTAACACTTTTATTTGGATTCTTTTCTAAGTACCTTGATATCATCGCTGTCATTCTTGGTGCTGCATAACTTGTTCCACCAGTGAAAGCTTTAATACCTCTATGATCCAAAACTTCAACTCTTTCAGCTGGTATCATGAAATCTACTGATTTTTTTCCAAAATTTGACCCTCTTCCTAACCTACCATTTTGATCAGAAGATGTGACCGTAATAATATTATCTAAATCAAAGGAGGCTGGGTAAATTAAATTTTGATCGATATCAAATCCGTTATTACCAGCTGAAACCACAAAAATTATATTTTTATATTTCGATGCCGCTTTTCTAAAACATGACCAATCACTTTTTTGACTAGATCCCATAGAGATATTTACTAATTTAATAAAATTATTATTTATATGTTCAATTATATTTTCAAATTTACACATGTTTAAAGCTGGAAATCTATATATAGCTATAGAAGTTTCTGGAGCCTCATTTGCAATAACACTAAAGACTGTAGTTCCATGATGTCTTGGGTAAAATGGATTTTGTCTTGGGTCGCTATCATAAGGTTTTTTATCATTATCCCAAAAATCATATCCTAATATTTCATTATTTTTAACAGCTATATTTTTATTCAATTTTTGTAATGTATAATTAACTCCAGTATCAATTAACGCGACTAAATTTTTATTATTTTTAGATTTTAAAAGGGGTATTTCAGGATTCAAATATTGACGGCTTTCAATAATATTTGATTTTAAATTTATTGTTTGAATTTCTTTAGGTACATTTGTTTTATCGTATATAATTTTTCTTATATTTTCTAACAAACAACTTTTATTATTTCTAATTTCTATGATTGGCTTATTTTCTTTATTGTAAAAACTAAAAACTAGTTTTTTAACTTCTTTAATATTAGAAATAATATTAATTGTAAAAAAATTCTGAGTTTCTTTATTTTTATACCTATGAACTGTTTTTGTTTTTTTAAAAACAGACCATTTTTGATCCAAATGAAATGGTTCTGATTTAAAAAGAAGGGGGCAGAAATAAGTTTGTGTTTGTTTAACTACTTTAAATTCACTGTTAAATGATTTTCCATAACATTGAAAAATAAATAACAGGTTTATAAAAATATTTATAAATATAAATTTCATAATTGATACTATATATTTATATTAGATTAACGTTAGTTAAATATTTATTTTCTTAACGAAGGTAATCCTACTCCAGTGGCTTCAAAGCCACCATCTACAGCTAGAACTTGACCAGTTATGTAACTTGCTAATCCTGAAGCTAAAAAGTAAATTCCATTAGCAATTTCTAATTCAGTACCATATCTATTAAGCGGAATTGCATCATGATAAGCCTCAATAATGTCTTGCGTATGAACAGCCATTGCTAGTTTAGTTTTAACAGGTCCTGGAGCAACACAATTCACTCTTATACCATGCTCACCTAACTCAGCAGCTTGTTGCTTTGTGAGCTGAATAACAGCCGCTTTGGAAGTGCCGTAAGCAACTCTAAGTGTAGAAGCTCTTAAACCTGATATAGAAGCTATGTTTATTATATTACCTTTTGTTTTCTTTAAATAAGGGATTGCTTGTTGAGAACATAGAAATGCACCATCTAAATTGGTCTTCATTACGGTATTCCATCTTTCGAAACTAGTATCTTCAATGTTACCAAAATCAGCAACACCGGCATTATTAACTAAAACATCTATTCTTCCGTGCCAATCTAAAATGCTTTTAAACATTAATCTTACTTCATTTAAATTTGATATATCAAAAGAAAATGTCTTTTTTACTTCGTTTTCGATACAGCATTTCTTTAACTCGTTACTGTCTCTATCTACTAAGGCAACAGCAAAACCATTTGTTTCAAATAGGTTGGCTGTTGCTAGTCCTATGCCTCTTGCAGCACCTGTAACTATCACTAATTTTTTAATATTTTCATTCAAAATTTATATCTTTCATTTTTTTATTTTATTTTAACTGAATCTCTATTCTCTAAACTCAATTGCCATCTATAGACATTTGGATAATTATTTTTGATTTCAATTTTTAAAATTTTTGAAATATTCATCATGAAATGGCCTGTAATATCAGCAACTGAGAAATCATCGCCTGCTATAAATTTATTCGTTAATAGATGTGGATCAATACGGTCTAACAAAACAGTAAAAATATCAATGCCGCGTTTTACTAAATCTGGTAATTGTTCTAAATCATTTCTTGTACCAGGGATTACTTTACCCTTAAAAAATGAACCTTTATTTCTTAATGAGTGTATTAATGGGAAGAATCCATCAAATTCTATTCTTCTATTCCACATATCAATTATTGCTTTTTCTTTTATACTTTTTCCAAACAAACTAGGTTTTGGGTTTAATTCTTCTAAATATCTACATATTGAAACTGTCTCAGAAATAATTGTACCATCTTCAATTTCTAAAAATGGGATGCAATTAAAAGGGTTCATTGATTTGTAAGGTTCTTTGAATAGTTCGTCTTCTCTTACATTTAGCTCAACAGTATTAATCTTGAGATTTTTTTCAAGCAAAAACATTTCTATTCTTTGCCCATTTGCTGCTGGAGAAAAGTTGTATAATTTCATAGTAGGCCTATTATATTTATAATTTTAAAATATCTTAAACAAAATAACTAAAAAATAAATAATATATTTCATTAAGTTTTAATTTTATAACCAGTTTTAAATATGCGCCATATTATAAATATACATAAGCTAGTGAAAGATAATATAGTAAGTAAACTGGTTATTATTGGAACATCGCCAATACCAAAAAAAGCCCATCTAAAGCCAGATATGAGATAAACTGCAGGATTAAGAAGAGCTATGTTTTGCCAGAAAGGTGGAAGCATATTAATAGTATAAAAACTTCCTCCTAAAAAGACTAATGGAGTTATAATGAGCATTGGGACAATATTCAATTGCTCAAAATTATCAGAAACAATACCAATAATAAATCCAAGAAGACTAAAAGTTACACAAGTTATCAATAAAAAAAATAACATAAAAATTGGATGTGTAATTTCAATGTGTACAAATAAATATGAGGTAGCTAGAATAACTAATCCAATTGAAAAAGATTTTGTTGCTGCTGCTCCTACATAACCAATTACTATTTCTATAAACGATAGTGGTGCTGATAATAACTCATAAGTAGTTCCTATAAATTTAGGGAAGTATATACCAAAAGATGCATTTGAAACACTTTGCATTTGTACTGTAAGCATTATCAACCCAGGCACGATGAAAGCCCCATAAGAGATTCCATCTATCATTTCCATTCTTGAACCTATAGCTGCTCCAAATACAATAAAATACAACATAGTAGATAAAACAGGTGATACCAAGCTCTGAATAAGTGTACGAAATGATCTATTCATCTCATAAATATAGATTGCAAGTATTCCTTGAAAATTCATTATTTAATCCTTAATTATTTTAACAAAAATATCTTCTAAAGAAGTTTGTTTTGTTTCAATATCTTGTAATTCAATCCCAATTTTATTCATGTTTGAAAGTAGGGCCGTGATACCTGTTTTTTCTTTGCCAGTTTTATAATTATATAAGAAATGATCTCCATCATCACTGAGTTTTAAATTATATAGTTTCAATTCATTTGGAATTTTAGTAATAGGCTTTTTAAGATTTACTTTTAAAGTTTTTATACTCATTTTTTGAATAAGCTTTTGTTTATCCTCAACTAAAAGAAGTTCTCCATTATTAATTATACCTATTCTATCAGCAATCATTTCAGCTTCTTCGATATAATGTGTTGTAAGTATAATTGTTACACCGTCTTTTTTAAGCTCTTTTATTACATTCCACATATCTTTTCTTAATTCAACGTCAACTCCCGCTGTTGGCTCATCTAAAAAAAGAATTTCAGGATTGTGGCTAAGTGCCTTGGCTATTAAAACTCTTCTTTTCATCCCCCCAGAAAGAGATTTTATACTTTCATTTTTTTTATCATACAAATGTAACTTTTTTAAAAGATCATCTATGAAATTATCATCATTTTTTTTTCCAAATAATCTTCTTGAAAATTGTATAGAGTTAATTACTTTTTCAAAAGGTTCTAGTGATAATTCTTGAGGAACAAGGCCAATAATCTCTCTTGTTTTTCTATAATCTTCAATTACATCTAATTCTCTTACTTTTATTGATCCAGATGTTATTGAAGAAAGTCCACAAATAGTTGAAATAAGAGTTGTTTTACCAGCTCCGTTTGGTCCTAATAATGCTATAATTTCACCTTCATAAATGTCTAAGCTTAAGTTTTTTATAGCTGTAAATTCATTAGCATATTTTTTTGTTAAGTTTTGTACTGATATTATTTTAGACAATATAATTACCTTACATTTAAGAATATATTTGTTTTACAATGATTTTATTAAAAAGCACTAAATTTATTTATATTAAATATTTGATTTTTTATTTTATGTATGAATAAATTATTCATGAATTTTTATATTTTAGGAGTTAATTATGCCGTTTAATGGAAGTTGTTTATGTGGTTCAGTTAAAGTTGAAGTTGAAGGTGAAGCAGTTGCAATGATGCTGTGTCATTGTAATGTGTGTAGGTCGTGGTCTGCTAGTCCTGTTAATGGAGCAACTTTATTTCAACCTAATCAAGTTAAAATAACAGAAGGCGAAGAATTTCTTAATAGTTTCTCTTTATCAGAGGGACATGATCGTAAATGGTGTAAAAAATGTGGTGGTCATGTATTAACAGATCATACAAATACATATGGTATTATTGATGTATATGGATCAATTTTAGAAAATTTCTCTTTTAAACCGACTGCTCATGTGAATTATGAAAATACAATTTTGCCAATCAAAGATGGTCTTCCAAAATTTAAAGATTTTCCAGAAGATTTTGGAGGTAGTGGTGTTCTTTTAGAAGAATAAATTTACTTTTTTTTACTTAAAGGATATGGCTTTTGCTCTTTACTCAAGTCAACTCTTACGCAGGTTATATAAGAACTGTTAATTACAATTTCATATATAAAATTTTCATAAAAGTAATTTGTGTGCCTTTTTTTATGTTTTAAAGAACTTAAACCCATATCCTTACCATTAGCTATGGCCTCAATACACTTATTATATGGAGGAGATGCATCTAAATTTTTTTTGAAATTCCAACTTGCCGCCATTATTTCAAAAGATAAAACGGACATAATTATAGTGAATGAGAATAGTTTCATTTATAAATTGTTTCATATTTAAGTTAAATTTTATTAGTTACGTACAACAATTTATAAATATTAGATATAATAATTATACTAATTTAAGTAAATTAATTTGATGGAAAATTATTATGAATGAACTATTTATTACAGGTGCTGGTGTAAGCTCAAGTAGTGGGATACCAACATTTAGAGGGAATGATGGATTTTGGTCTATTGGAAGTGTTAATTATACTCCTCAGGAGATGGCTACCAGATCTATGTATATAAAAAACCCTGCTGATTTTCTTCTGTGGTACTTCAAAAGATTTGCCGCATACAGAAATATTAAGCCTAATTCTGCTCATTTCTGGCTCTCAGACAAAAGGTTGATAACGCAGAACATAGATGGATTAGATGGTAAGGCAGGAAATATAAATTATATTTCAATTCATGGTAGATTAGATAAATTTATAGTTTTTAGGGATGAAATGGAAGAACAAGTTCCAGTAAATGCTAACTGGGATAATATCATATTAACGAATGATGAGAATGAAGAAGTATTAAAACAAAATTTATTAAAAAAATTTCTGATTAAGAAAAATAAAGAAAATAAATTTGAACCTGAAATTGGAATTTCATTAAAGCCATATGTGTTATTATTTGATGAAATTTATACAGATTTGTATAGGATTTCAGAAGGAGAACAATGGATGAAGTTAGCTAAAAAAGTAATCTTTATAGGTACATCTTTTAGTGTTAACATTACATCTATGGCTCTAAAAATTGCTATTTCAAGAGGAATAGAAATAGAAATCGTTGATCCAGATCCTATTAAAATTAATTATAATAATGTGGTTTATCATAGAATGACTGCTGAAGAATATTGTGATAAGAGAAAATTAAACGATTAATTTATTTATTTAAAGGTATCCATGTTGCACTTGCGTATGCAGCTAACTTACCATTTTCTTTATACATGTGAGATTGTAAAAAACTAATTGATTTTCCTTGCCGTAAAAAGCTGCCTTTACAATGCACATTTTCTTCAAAAATTGGTAAAAGATATTTGATATTCATTTCTAATGTGGCTCCTGAACCAGTTGTTTGATGAAGGAGATGCCCCATTGACACATCCATTGCAGTAGCAATAATTCCTCCATGAAGAGAACCTTGTGGGTTAAACATTGGAGGAAG
>CAZFKZ010000051.1:0-10439 GCA_964519035.1 uncultured Rhodobacterales bacterium
TAGTTTTACTTCTAAACTCAGCAAGGTCTTTTAGGTAAGCCATGTTAATAGGATCCTCATGCCAAAACACATCAAATTCATCAACATGTTTTGCAATTTTTAATGCAGGAGCTAATTGCCATAAAGAATGATATTCAAGCATAATATCTATTCTAGACCCAACTTTGTTTCGTATTTTTTCAATTCGAGAAAGACCTTTTTTAAGATCTTCATTTGAAATTCTTTGACCTTTTGAAGGGAATGCAAACTCATCGAACGGCCATATTTTCATGGCCGAGATACCTTCATCTAACAAGCTTTGAGCTAATTCTCCTGAATCTAATACTTGTAATTCTAAATCATCACGAATTACTTTCTTATCTTTAATTTTATTATTTACACCTGATCTAGACATTGAATTGGCCTTCCAATTATAGCCGTCAGCAGCACAAGTATTATAAACAGGAATGGTATCTCTACATAATCCACCTAACATATCAACTAAACTTAGATTACTAGCTTTAGCTTTTAAGTCCCATAGAGCTATATCTACCGCTGAATTACCTCTAAATTCTACTGATCTCGTTGGATACCCAATATATCTATTAGCTGTCCAATTAATTAGGTTATCTGCATGCTCATTTACTCTAAGCGGATCACGCCCAATTAAGTAAGGCGCACATGTTTCATGAATATATGACACAATGGCTTCAGGATTTCTAAAAGTTTCACCCAAGCCTACTAGACCTTCATCTGTATAGATCTTAACCCAAACTATGTTTGAATATTGTTTATTTTGAATTGTTTCAACATTAGTTATTTTCATTTATTTCCTTAATAAAAAGAAGTTAAAATAAAAACTTTAGCACCTAAAAAGAAAAAAAATAAAGTTAAAATTATTGCTACTCCTAATAGACCCATACCAATTTCTTTAAGCATTTAAATTTCCTATTAACTATTAAAGTGAATCTTGCCCAAATTAAGAATATTATAACCTTCTAGTTTAGACGCCATAATTTTGAACTCTTCTGTTTTACAAAATTCTAGTAAATCTTGAAAAGGTTTTTCAAACCAAAATTTTCTATTTATAACAAGATCAAATCTTTCAGTAACAAGAGGAATAAAACTTAAGTTATATTTCACAGCTTCAGATTTTAAACCAAGAGTTAAATCTGCTAATTCAGATACAATAAGTGTAACTGCGTCATTTTCCGAGTAAGCTATTTCTGTTTCTTGAAAATCGTTATATGTTAAATTTTGTGTTTTAAATATATGTTTTAAATATTGTTCAGCGCCTGAACCTATTTGTCTTCTAACTAGCCTCTTCCCCCTAAAACTATCCAAAGTTATATTACCATCATTTCTATCTTTAAAAATTAAACCTCTATCTCTTTGAGCCCATTCCATTAAAACAAATGTTTTATTTGTTAATTCTTTTTGAATTATAGGAATATTCCAAATATTTTCTTTATAATCATAAAGGTGTAATCCAGAAGCAAATCCTTCATTCAATTTAAACCGCTCAATTCCTTGAGTACTTCCATCGAAAGACATAGCAATGCCAGAATTTGATTTTTTAATAGCTAGTTCTAGTAAAGGATCATGACTTCCAAGTAATACTGTTGGAAGTGTTTCAAATTTGGATGTTTGTGTTAATGAACCAGATATCCAATTTGTTATTTCAGCTTTTGAAAATAATAACTTTCCTGTTAATTTTGCATATGGGACTTCTTCTTTAGATACCATGTCATAAATTTTACGAGGCTTTACTCTTAAAAAATCAGCTAATTCTTCGGTTGTAAAATAATCAGACATATGAAAATTCTTTTTAAAAATATTTAGTTTATTTTAGCATTATATTCTATAATTAGTTAATGAAAAATAGAACCTTACAAATTAAACGTTCATCATTACCGCCTAAATTGATGAATGAAAATGAAAATGGAATTAGGGTTAAAGTTTACGTTCAAGGTCACATGATAGGTGCAGGCAAAATGGAATTGTTTCGCCTTGTTTCTCAAGAAGGTTCAATTAAATCTGCTGCTAAGGTTATGGGTATGAGTTCTAAAAGAGCTAACCTGCTGCTAAAAACAATAGAAGAAGCTTTTCCACAACCTATATTAGAAAAACAAAAAGGTGGCAAAGGTACAATCATAACTCCTTTTGGAGAAGAATTACTCAAAAAATATCTTGTTTTATGTAATCATCTATCAAAAGAATCCAAAGTTTTTGTAGATTGGGTAGCCTCAAAACAATTATTTAGAGAATAGGTTCATATTATGAATAAGAGAAAAGAATTTTTTATTTCACCTGACTTAGACAATAACAATTTAACTGAGACAATTGAATGCGTGAATGAAACTGGCCACAATATAACATTACCAGTTGTAAAAGAAGTTCCTCTAACAATATACCTTAACAAGCAAGAAATTGTAACTGCTATGACCCTTGGTGACATGCCTGATTTACTAGCTGTTGGATATTTATTAAACCAAAATATGCTAAAACAAAATGATGTTATATCAGAAATTAATTATGACGAAGATTTACAAGTAGTCATTATACGAACTAACCGCCAAACCAATTATGAAAAGAAAATGGAAAAGAAAATACGTACTAGTGGATGTGCTGTAGGAACCGTTTATGGAGATATAATGGATGATTTTTCATCTATTCATCTAAATCCAAAAGCCAAAATTAAAACTTCATGGATTTATAATATTTCCAAGAAAGTAAACACTAGGCCAAGCCTCTATCTTAAAGCCGGGGCACTTCATGGGTGTGTGTTATGTCACAAAGATACCCCTCTAATTTACGTTGAAGATGTAGGCAGACATAATGCAGTTGATAAAATAGCTGGATGGATGTTTTTGAATAAAGAAGAAGCTAAAGATAAAATTTTTTATACGACAGGACGATTAACCTCAGAAATGGTGATTAAAACTGCTCAAATGGGAATTCCAATTCTAATTTCTAGATCTGGTTTTACAGAATCAGGGGTAAAACTTGCTAAAGAAGCCGGACTTACTTTAATTGGAAGAGCAAAAGGAAAAAGAATGATAATAGCTAATGGTATTGAAAGAGTAATTTTTGATACTGATACTAATTCTATTAAAGTCGATGATGCTATATCTGCTCAACGCTCTTTAATTAACTAAGGTTAACTAATTTGACAATATTAAATGAAATAATTCCTTGTGTGATCTTGGCTGGTGGCAAAGGGAGAAGAATGGGTGGTAAAGAAAAGGCTTTAGTACCACTTTTAGATCGTCCTTTATTATCTTATGTACTAGAAAGTATTTCAGGGCAAGTTGCACCTATTGCGCTGAATATTAATACTAGTTTAGATAAATTTAATAAATTTGGTTACCAAATAATTGAAGATCCTATTAAAGGGCACCTCGGTCCATTAGCTGGAATACTGGCATCTTTAAATTGGGCTCATACACTTAATCACAAATGGGTTTTGACTTTGCCTTGTGATACTCCATTCTTACCTAAAAATCTTGTCGAAGAAATGATAAAAGTTAAAAGTAATGACTTAAGTTTAGATTTAGTCATTGCAAGATCAAAAGGATATAATCATCCGGTTATAGCTTTATGGAAATCTGAATTAAAATCAAAACTTAGAATTGCTCTTGAAGAAGGTGTTAGAAAAATTGATCTCTTTACTGCCAATCTTAAAATTGGTTATGTCGATTTTGATAGTAGAAAAAATATACAATTTGACCCTTTTACTAATTTAAATTCTCCTTTAGACCTTATACACGCCCAACAAATTCTTGGGAAACTACCGCCATTTTTTGGTTTAGCTGGTTGGTCAGGTTCAGGCAAAACTACTTTATGTACTAAACTAATTGAAAACTTTACAAAAATAGGGATAAAAGTTGGGACATTAAAACATGCTCATCACAAATTTGAATTAGATAAGCCAGGTAAAGATTCTTTCAATCTACGAAAAGCAGGCTCTAGACCAATGATCATTTCTTCTAAAGAGCGCTTTGCTCTTATTCAAGAAAATGACGAGAATGAAGAAAAAAGTTTATTTCAAATGCTTGAAATGTTTGCCAAAGATCCAATTCAGAAATGTGATCTCATTATAGTGGAAGGCTTTAAAAATGAACCTATACCAAAAATAGAGGTATATAGAAAAATAATAGGCAAACCAGAACTTTACAAAGAAGATAAAAATATATTTGCAATTGCAACTGATACTAAAATAAACTCATCTATCCCTATTTTAGATTTAAATAAGGTAAATTCAATTTCAGATTATATTTTAAAAAAATTTCAAATTTCATAAAGCTAACTTTTATTTGGGAGAAAAAGAATGGCTAATCAAGAAAATATTTCTATTGAACCAAAATTTTTAAACCTATGGCCAACTCAGTTTATGTCGATGTCTCTTCCTGGATTTGAGACTGCAAATACAGTTTTAGCAGATTTAGTTTTATCCAATAATGCCTCCCAAGATAATATGACTGAAAACTATTTAACTGAAAATATTTTGAATATGGATCATCCTGCTCTGTACTGGCTGAAACAATGCTTAGATAGAGCCATTTTTGATTATGCACACAAATCTGGTATTTCATATGAATTGAAATGGTCTATACAAGGTTGGGGAAACGTCAACATGAAAGGAGATTATCATAACTTACATAATCATCCTCACTCTTGGTTATCTGGAACTTATTATATAAATGTTCCAGATCAATCAGATGCTGAAGTTTTTAGATCTGACTTAAATCCAGGCTCAATTAGTTTTTTTGATCCACGTCCTCAAGCTAATATGAATTCTATTAAAGGGGATAAACAGGTAGATCCAGAACACAGGGTCCTACCTAAGTCTGGTGATTTATTATTATGGCCAGCATTTATACATCACTTAGTTCATCCCAATATGTCTGATTTTCCAAGAATATCAATTTCATTCAACGTAATTATTAAGTTGGATAGTAATATGATTCCAAATTAAAATTTATAAAGATATATCATTAAATGGATAAAATTTAAGATAATCTCCCTTTAAAACATTTTCAGAATCTATTGGTATCTCTACCAATCCATCAGCACCAGTTAATGAAGAAATAACTCCTGCTCCTTTTCTTCCATGAAGAATTATCTCTGATTTATATTCTTTATTTACTATCTTTGCTCTTAAATATTCAGCTCTTCCTATTCTTTTTTTATGTTCAAAACCAGCTGGTAGCATTACCTCAAATAGATCTAAATCAGCCCCGCCAGCTAATTTATTTATTAAAGGCTTAATAAGTAATTTTGAACATACAAATGCCGCAACTGGATTTCCAGGCAAGCAAAAAATCAGTTTATTATTTATCATTCCCACTGCCATTGGTTTACCTGGCTTCATAGCTAACTGCCATACTAAACAATTTGCTCCTATATCTTTTAATGCATTTTGTGTATGATCTTCAATCCCATCAGAAGCCCCTCCAGATGAGATGACAACGTCACTATCACACAAACACTGCTGATACTTATTAGCTAAATCTTGCCTTTTATCTTTTACAATTCCTTGATCTTCAATTTCTAAATAATTATTATCGAATAATGACAGTAACATTGGCCTGTTGGCATCATAAATTTCTCCGTCTTTTAATTTTTTAACAGAAGAGTCAATTAATTCATCACCAGTAGATATTAATGAAATTTTTAACTTTTTATAAACACTTAAGAGATTATTTCCAGATGCCGCTAATTGACCAATATCAGCTGAGTTAATTATTTTTCCTTTTTTTATAACTAATTCACCTTTCTTAAGATTTTCTCCAATAGGTCTCATATTTTGATTTTTAAAATGGTGACTAGTTATTTTAACTATATTATCTTTTCTAATACAATTTTCATGCATTGCAATTGTATCTATACCCTCAGGCATTTTAGCACCAGTATAAATTTCTACAGCTTGGTTTGTTTTTATAACTTTGTTTAAAGGATGGCCAGCCTTAGAAATCCCAATAACTTCAAACCCTATATTGCTATTTTTTTGTAAAGATTCAGATAAAAAACCATATCCATCTACTGCAGAATTAGCCGTTGATGGTAAGTTAATGTTACTTGTAATTGTATCACTTGAAATTCGCTCTTTAGATTTATCTAGTGTGATTTCCTCATTATTAGTTTTAGGCACTATCTTATTTAACAAATTCTCTTTTGCAATTTCTAGTTGTATAGGTTTTATACCCATTGTTAGCTCTACTTTATTAGTTCCAAATTCATATTAATAAATTCATATATTAATCCATTATCTATTGCAAAGTTAACACCAGCATCTATGTCTGCCTCTTTTGTAAATATAGCATCCACCATTCCAATTAATTGCCCTTTATTGTTTAGTAAAGGTGCTCCTGAATCTCCTGGGTTAACAGCGGCGTCTGTTTGAATGAAGTTTTCTATCTCATTAAAACCAATATTTTTTCTATTTTTTGCAGATATTACGCCGCACGATAAACTTGATCCCAAACCAAAGCTATTACCAATAACACATACATCGTTACCAATTTCAGTTATTTTTTTTGAAACCTTGATTGCATCACCCGGTAAAGTCGTCTTTAATATCGCAATGTCACGTTTTTTATCGATTGATATTAAATTAACTTTTTCTAATTTACCCTTATAATTTTTTATTTCTATTATTTTAGATTTTTGAATGACATGAGCAGCAGTTATTACATAACTACTTTTTTTATCCTTATCATTTATTGAAAAATAAAAACCTGAGCCCGCTGGCGCTGTTCCACTCGGTGCTCCAAAACCAGGCTTTGCATATCCTGGCCATGTTGGCAAAACAACTACAACTGATTTATGAGCATTTTTCCAAACGTTAGTCAAATCACTGGCACTTATTTTAAATGGAAATAACAACAAGATTATTATTAAAGTTTTATAAAGATAATAGTTTTTATTTGTCTTTAATCTTTCAGTTATTTTCATACTTTTATAATCTTACGTTTGTACTCGACATAACGCTTGCAGTATCCATTCCAGTACTCATTAAAATATAATAAGCACCCACTCCTACTAAAAGTCCAAACACACTACTTATCATTACCATTTTCATTTTTATCTCCCCTTTACTTAATTAGTTACTTGTTTCAAAAAATTTATAAGATCTTTTCTGTCTTCATATCTTTTCATTTTCTGTATTGGCATTTTTGTCCCTGGAGTAACTTTATCAGGGCCTTCGTCAAATAATTGATTTATTGTTTTCTCGTTCCAAACAATATCAGCATTTAATAAGGCATTTGAATATTTATATCCTTTTAATGTACCTGCTTTTCTTCCAAAGACCTTATATAAAGTTGGCCCAGCTCTTTTTCTTCCATTTCCAGTTAAAGTATGACAAACACTACATTTTCTAGCAAATTGTTTTTCTCCATTACTTACTTTTATTTTTGGGTCAAATCGTCTAGATGGGCCTGGTCTATCTAATATATCTGGAGGAAAATCATATATCTCCCATCTTGTTAAGAAATCATCTAATCCTGCAACTATTAAAGATGAATCTTTTGGAAATAATATATTATCCCAAATAGGTCCATTTACAGCATTAAAATCTCTCACCAAAGCCCAATTATTAGTATCTAATATAATCATTCTTCCTTTAGCATTGCCAAAGCTAATTAACCCCTTCTCTTTTAAATAATACATAGATAAAATTGGTGTTCTATCTTCTCCCAATTTAAGTATTAATTTATCCTCATCCATCTTAACTATTTTGATTTGTCCGTCTGTGGATCCATATGCAATAAAGTTTTTTTCTTTGTTTACTTCAAATACAGAAATGCCCCAGCCATTTTTAACAAGTGGTCTAATATAGTCTCCATCTTTAAGATTCCATAATTTTATTTCCCCATCATATCCTGAACTATATATTTGAGCATCATTTTTCGATAAATTAACAGAATAGACAGGTCCTCTATGTCCTCTCATGAATCTTATATTCTTTCTTGTTTTTACATTCCAAACACCAATGCTTCCATCCCAACTAGCTGATATTAAATATTTACCATCTTTTGAAAATTTTATATCAACTACTTTACCTCTGTGTTTACCAAGAACAATTGGTTCTATTTCATTATTTTTTTTTATTGGATATTTCAATTTCCAAAGTAAAATTTGATTATCATCACCTCCGGATGCCAAAAGATTTTCTGAAGGTGAAAACTTTACTGTATTAACAGCAGCATCATGTCCAATTAAAGTTATTCTTTCTTCAATAGGATCTAAACTCCATATTACTACTGAGTAGTCAAAACTTGCACTAGCCATATATTGATTATCTTTTGATACCGCTAAACCTTTAACGGGGCCTCCATGAGCTAGCAATTTTTCTATAGCATTCACATTCATACTACTAAAAAGTAAAGGCACTAAGATTAAAATTATATTCCTAATGCCTTTAATATATTTAAAGCTAAAAATCATTATGCTTTTTACTTTGTTGAATTTCTACTCGGCTGGTAAAGGTTTCTTTTTTTGTTTTTCATCTTCTTCCTTAACCCACAAGTTATGATGTTCCTTTGCCCAATTTCGGTCAACTTTACCGCTATTCATAGCATCAAGCGCACCTTCCATACCAACAGAACCAATATAAATATGTGCAATAATCATTATCATAAGGCCTAATGATACAATTCCATGCCAAAGTTGATTATACTGTTGTTCTTGCATTGCAGTTAAGTCAGTTGGCAATCCCAATCCTAGCATATTCAACATAGCAAATGTTTCTGAAAACATAGTTGTTTGAAATGGAAACATGAGGGCAATGCCTGACATACTTACTGACAAACCTCCAATCATTGTAATCCAAAAAATCATTTTTTGACCGGCGTTAAATTTTTTAGCAGGAGGATGCATTCCAGCTTTAAAAATCCCACCTCCCTTTTTCAACCAGTCCCAATCTAATTTGGAAGGAATGTTATGTCTAACCCACAATATAAAAGCTAATGCTAGCCCAAGCATAAAACCAAAAGCCAAATAATTATGTATATATTTTCCTACAACTGTAATTGAACTAAAAAATTCAGGTCCCAATATTGGTAGTAAAACATATCTTCCATAAAGCATATTTAAACCAGTAAAAGCCAGAAGCACAAATGAGCCCGCCATTAACCAATGAGCAAACCTATCTAAAGTAGCAAACCTTAAAATAGTTTTACCTGTAAGACCTGATTCAACTTTTATTTTTCCTCTATATAGATAGAAAAGAACTAGTAGTCCTATTATTCCAGCTAAACCAATCCCTCCATATACAGAGACTGGACCATTCCTCAATGCTCTCCAATTATCTCCTTCAGATTGGATCATTACGGCTGACAACTCGTCTTTCATTTGAGTTGTTCCAGCACTTCCATTACGAATATATCGCCACAAATCCGCATCTGATTTTAAGCCTAGCGCTTTACCTGGAACTTCTCCTTTGGATTGTGCAAAGGATACATTTATATTTGGCATTATTGCTATATTTATAATAAATACCATCATTATTGTAGCTAGTATTTTTTTAAGCATTTTAGTTTCCTCCTAACAAAATTGAAAGATTAGTTACTTCTTTGTCTAGATGTATGCATTCTTAATTTTGCTATTTGTTGATCAGTAAGTGCCGTATCTTTTTTTCCAAGATACGTTCCTTTTTCATAATTTAACACTCGATCTTGTTCATCATCTCTACATGAACTTAAAGAAAGTGAACCCACTAAAAATATAATAATTAATAGTGATTTATAAAATTTTAATACCATTTTCACCCCAATTTTATCTAAATATCTTAAGAATCAAAAAAAGGCGGAAACTTTTGCTTCCGCCTTTTTTAATGCTTTTTTAGCCTTTTAATTGGTATGCAGTTCCCCATCCCCAAGCTCCAGAGCCAAAGCCACGTGCCACAACTCTTTCTCTAAAGATATTAGCAACTTCATCACCGTCACCTGCTAATAGAGCTTTTGTAGAACACATTTCTGCACAAGCTGGTAATTTACCTTCTGCTAATCTATTCTTACCGTACTTTTGGAATTCAGAACTAGACATATCTTCTTCTGGACCGCCTGCACAGAATGTACATTTATCCATTTTCCCTCTTGAGCCATAATTTCCAGCTTGTGGATATTGAGGAGCTCCAAAAGGACATGCATAGAAGCAGTATCCACAACCTATACAAAGGTCTTTTGAGTGAAGAACTACACCTTGTTCAGTCTGGTAAAAACAGTCAACTGGACAAACAGCCATGCATGGTGCATCAGAACAATGCATACACGCTACTGAAATTGACCTTTCACCAGGCTTACCGTCCTGAATTGTGACAACTCTTCTTCTATTTATTCCCCATGGAACTTCATGCTCATTTTTGCATGCCGTTACACAAGCGTTACACTCTATACATCTCTCTGCGTCGCATAAGAATTTCATTCGTGCCATTTTAAGCCTCCCTTAAGCAAGTT
>CAZFKZ010000052.1:0-10251 GCA_964519035.1 uncultured Rhodobacterales bacterium
ATTGTTGTAGTGCTAGTGTTTAACTCTAAACTCATCTTAAACTCAATTAAAGACGGGCCGTCCACTTGCATAGCTTTTTTTATGGTTGGAAGTATTTCTTCGATTTTTTCAATAGTAAAACACTCTAAACCAAAGCTTTCTCCATATTTAGCAAAATTAGGATTTACAAGATTAGTTGCATAATGATCTCTTGTTGGAAAGTGCAGTTCTTGGTGATAACGGATAGTGCCATAATGTTGATTATTAGCAACTATTACTCTAATCTTAGCTTTTTGTGCTACTGCTGTTGCAAGTTCAGATCCTGTCATTAACGCTCCACCGTCACCAACAAGAGAGAAGACTTGTCTGTCAGGATACCTAATTGCAGCAGCAATTGCTGCTGGTATTCCCATTCCCATAGCACCAATCTCAGATCCAATTAATTTCATTGAAGATCTAAAAGGAAATCTATGGTGCATCCAGCTAGTAAAGTTACCTGCATCATTAGTAATAATACAATTATCAGGAGCTAATTTACCTAATCCATCAATTAAATGTGCAAAATCAAGTCCATCATTGGCATTTCTTGGAGATAATGTTGCTTCATTATTTAGATACCGCTCATGGCACAAATTAACCCATTCATTTCTTTTATTAATAGTTTTTTTATCTCCAATTAAGGATAATTGTTTTAAGAAGTCTTCACAATCAGCAACGATTGCATGATCAGTTCGAAAAATCTTTCCAACTGAGTTAGGGTCTGGGATAACATGAATAAAAGTTTGGTTAGTTGACGGGAACTTGTATGCCATGTTTGGAACACCATTAAATCTATGTCCTACAACTAAAACAACATCAGCCTCCAATGCATTTTTTCTGACGGGTTCTGGGGGTCTTAAGCCCAATTCACCAGCATAATGAATACTATCATGACTAACAATATCTTGGTGTTCGTAGGTACATAAAACAGGTAGATTATGCTTCTCTGCAACTAATTTTACCAAATCTCGTGCACTATTTGATGAGTGAATTTGACCACCCACAACTAACACAGGTTTTTGCGCTTTAGATAATATTTCAGATATTTCTTCAACTTTATCTGGGAAGGCGAGAGGCGGGTTTATTTTAATTTGTTTTACGTCTTGAATATCTATTTTAGTTTCTAAAACATCTGTAGGAATAGCTATAACAACTGGCCCTGGTATTCCACTCTGAGCAATATGGAAAGCTCTTGCTGTGACATTAGCAATTTCGGATGGAGTGTTAATTTGCTCTACATGTTTTGCCATGTCAGAAAATGTTTTAATAAAATCCATTTCTTGTAAATGCATTTTTCCGGTACTAATCCTATTTACCTGTCCTATAAAAAGAACCATGGGTATTCCACCTTGATGAGCAGAATGAACGGAAATTGATGCGTTTGTTGCGCCTGGCCCTCTGCTCACAAATGCAACACCTGCTTTTCCAGTACATTTCGCATCAGCTACAGCCATAAAACCTGCTCCTCCCTCATGTCTACATGTGACAACATCTATGCCAGGAGAATATAAAAGTTCATCCATAACTGATAGATAGGATTCGCCAGGAACACAAAAAAACCTATCAACACCGTGATTTTTTAAAGTTTGAACAAATATAGAAGCAGCTTTTTTTTGCATAATTAAGTCTTTCTTATCTTTAAACAGTTGTTTTCTTACCACCATCTAAGTTAATTTCAGTTCCTGTAAGATGACGCATTTTGGGGTTACATAGAAAATAGGTTAGCTCTGCTACTTCTTCAGGAGAGCCAAAACGGTCTAGCCCAATATTTTTTAACGCTTTTTCTTCTGCTTCAGCAAATGTTATACCTTCCCTATCCGCATTACTTTGAATAATTGTTAACAAACGGTCCGTTGAGGTCATGCCTGGGTTAATTGAATTAACATTAACCCCATCAACTAAACCTCTTTTAGATAAAGCTTTTGTGAAATTTAAGAAAGCAGCATTTACTGCACCACCAACCATAAAAAAAGGATCTGGTGAATGACTCATTGCACCGTTAATTGACACTACCCATCCTTTGTTTTTGGAAATAACTGGCCAAAATGCTTTTGATAATCTTACTGCACTATAAAATTTTAAAGCAAAACCATCTTCAAAATCTTCAATAGGCTGATCTAGAAAATCACCACTTTTGGTTGCGCCTGCACTAAAAATCAAGGTATCGAAATCATTGAATTCATTTTGAATACTTTTGATGGCACTATTGCAACCTATTGCAGTTTTTAGGTCACAAGCATGATAGAAAACATTTGTACTATATTTTTGTTTTAACTCTGCAGCTGTATTTTTTAAATTATCTTTATTAGATGAAAGTAAATAAACATCTATTTTTTCTTGAGCAAAACGTTCAGCTATAGCTTTGCCTATACCTTTGCTACCTCCAGTTATTACTGCTCTACGTCTTTCATTAGACATTAAAATCTCCAGCTCAGCATATTGTTAAACCATTACTTTATTCAAATATTTTTAAAGTGTATATTGATTTTTTTAATATTACTTTAGTTAAATGATGTTAATTTGATTAAGTGTTAATTTAATTTTATGCAAGATTGTAAATAAATCTCGAAAGAATAAATCTTATGGCTTTAAATAAAAATATTTATTCTGGGTATGTGAATAGTTCATATCAAAAAAAATCTGAAGTCAAAGCTCTTTTAGGTCCAACAAATACAGGTAAAACTTTTTATGCTATGGAAAGAATGCTTGCCCATAAGTCAGGAATAATAGGTTTTCCATTAAGGTTGCTAGCAAGAGAAAATTATGAAAAAGCGGTTCTTAAAGTTGGTAAACCCTATGTTGCTTTGGTTACAGGGGAAGAGAAAATTATTCCTCCAAACGCTAAGTACTTTTGTTGTACTGTTGAATCTATGCCACTAGGTAAATCTTTTGCATTTTTGTCAGTTGATGAAATACAATTGGCTGCAGATCCTGAAAGAGGTCATGTTTTTACAGATCGAATTCTCAACGCAAGAGGAACTGACGAAACAGTTTTTCTTGGTGCTGAAACTATAAGGCCATTATTACAAAAAATATTACCTAATTGTATTATTGAAATAAGACCTAGATTATCAACCTTAAGTTACATAGGCGTTAAAAAAATTACTAGGCTTAAACCTAGATCGGCAGTTGTGGCATTTTCAATCCCAGAAGTTTATAAAATTGCAGAGTTAGTAAGAACTCAAAAAGGAGGTGCTGCTATTGTAATGGGTGCCTTGTCTCCAAGAACAAGAAATGCTCAAGTGGAACTTTATCAAAATGGTCAAGTCGATTACTTAATTGCAACAGATGCAATAGGCATGGGTTTGAATATGGATATTGATCATGTTGCTTTTGCCTCTGATACAAAATTCGATGGAAATATGCCGAGGCATCTAACGGCCTCTGAAATTGCACAAATCGCAGGTAGAGCTGGAAGACATAGTCGTAACGGAACGTTTGGAGTTGTTGAAGATAGCTTAAGGTTTGAAGAAGATACCATTGAACAAATCGAAGGTCATTTGTTTTCACCATTAAGAAGCATATGGTGGAGAAACACATCATTAAACTTTACTTCACTAAATAGTCTTACTAGATCTCTAGATGAAATCCCTCCCTTTAAATTTATGCGCAAAAAAGTTGGAGCTTTAGATTCTATTTCTTTAAGTAATTTATCAAATTTAGATTACATTAAAAAAAGTGTAAATGATATCGATGCTTTACGGTTATTATGGGATGTCTGCCAAATTCCTGATTTTAGTAATTCTCTATCAAGTATGCATTTTAACTTGCTAGAAAAAACTTTTAAATTATTATTATCTAAAGGTAAGTTAGATAATGATTGGATAAATTCTCAAATTAATAGATTGAATAGATTTGACGGGGAGATTGATACATTACTAAATAGAATATCCAATATAAGAACTTGGACTTTTATAACAAACAGAAAAGATTGGACAGATGAACCAGAGTATTGGCAAGAGCATGCTAAAGCAATTGAAAACAGATTGTCAGATGAACTGCATGAAAGACTTACTCAGAGATTTGTAGATAAACGTATTGTAATATTAAATAAAACACTGAAAGAGCAAAATAATTTGGAAGCTGTAGTAAAATTAGATGGTACTGTTCTCGTAGAAGGAGAACAAGTTGGAACACTTAATGGTTTTGATTTTGTTCCTACTCTTTCTGCAGGTGAAAATGCTGCTCCTATTTTAACCGCAGCAAGGAAAACATTACCTAAAGAAATTGAAAGAAGAGTTAGAGAACTTTTAATGTCAGATAATGCAGCCTTTAAATTCAATGGGGATGGCTCAATTTTATGGCAGAATAATAAAGTAGCAATATTAGTTGCTGGAGAAAATTTATACTCGCCTAAAATTATTGTTAAAAACTCAGAGCTATTGTCAGTTGACCATATTAATCAAATTGAATTAAGAGTTAATGAAGCTGTTGAAAAAAATATTGCTACAATTTTGTCAGAAGCTATTAATTTAGAAAACCCATCTAAATATACTGATCTCAAAAACGATTTAAAAAAAGAAAATATTTTAATTAGTCAGATTGACAATCTAATTAAAATTGACGATCAAAACGTAATAACTGAAAAATCAGAAATAAATCAAGAAATAGGATATTCGGGTAAAGCTCTAGGTATTGCATATCAAGTATATGAAGGCATGGGATCGACTATGACAAAAGGATTGTCTATGTCTGTTCATAATTTGAATGAAAATGAAAAACGAAGTTTAGCAAAACTTGGTCTTAGGCTTGGGGTTGTAACTATATATTTACCTAATCTTTTAAAACCATCTGCCATAAACCTAAGAGCCTTATTATGGTCAGTATCCAATCAAATATTTCCTGAAACAGGGCCGCCGGGCGCTGGCCGTGTTGGTGTGTTAATGGATTTAAAAGTAACACAAAGTTATTATAGGGCCATCGGCTTTGTTCCATTAGGAAAGTTAGCTTTAAGAGCTGATATTGCTGAGAGACTTTCTGCTCTTATTAGAGCAGAAGCAAGAGGTGGCAAGTTTAAAATAAATGAAGCTATGTTATCGATTGCAGGTTCTACCAAAATACAAATGGAAGAAATTTTGTATGATCTAGACTATATTAAAGTCGGAGAAGAGCCGTCTACATTAGTTGATCAAATTCCTATTATAATTTTTGAACGCAAAAAAAAGATAATCAAAACAAAACCTCAATATCAAAAGCCAAAACAAACTGAAAAATTTAAAAATAGTAATAAGGCATTGAAGAATAATTTAAATAAGAAAAAAAATGAAACTCAAGCTGATCCTTTGTCACCATTTGCCATTTTAAAATCTTTGAAAGTCAAATAAATACTATGGTAGCAGATGCTTTTGATAAGCAATATATAAGATTAGATTTATTTTTATTTTATATAAGGCTTTTTAAAAGTAGAAGCTTATCAACAAAGTATATTATCTCCAGTAGACTACGAATATCTGGTCAGGTAACTCAAAAACCACATAAACTCATTTCTAATGGAGATACTTTAACTATACCTATTAATGATGAGGTAAAGATTTTCGAGGTAATTGATATACCAAAGCGAAGAGGCCCTTATTCTGAAGCTATTTTATATTACAGAGATTTAACTCCACAAAAGAAAATAGATGACACAAACCAAAAGAACAAAAAAATTAAGTTTGTAGATAGAGTAGGAAGGCCAACAAAATTAGAAAGACGTCAAACTGATAAGTTAATGGGTAGAATATGAATTTATAAATTAAATGCAATTTGCACCTTGTATTAACTTCTTTTGTGCTCTAAGTACGAGATTATTAACTATAGATATTACGGAAATAATAATGACATATATAGTCAATGATAATTGCATAAACTGTAGATTTACCGACTGTGTAGAAGTTTGTCCTGTAGACTGTTTTTATATTGGTGAAAATACAATAGTTATTCATCCTGATGAATGTATTGATTGTGGTGTTTGTGAACCTGAATGTCCTGTAGATGCTATACAAGCAGATTCAGACCCTGGAGCAGATAAATGGTTAGAGTATAATAAGGAAATGTCTGAAATTTGGCCAAATATTACTATGAAAAGAGATCCTTTACCAGAAGCTGAGAAACACAGAGAAGAAGAAGGTAAGTTTGAGAAATATGGATCTAAAAACCCAGGTGAAGAAGACTAACAAAATTATTGGATGTCTCTAGTTATTTGTAACTAAATGTGGTATGATTCATTTTTTATATAAACAATATGGAATATGTCTAATAATATTATTATTATTTTAGAGCCTTCCATCAATATATTTTAATGGTAATACTATTATTACCTTAAAATTAAAATAATTTTTTAGGTAAAGGTAATATTTTGACAAAAGAACAAAATTTAGAAAAAACATTTATACCTGGTGATTTTGTAGTTTATCCTAGTCATGGAGTTGGTAAAATTATAGGTACTGAAACAAGGAAAGTTGATGACACGGATTTGGACTTATTAGTTGTTCGTTTTGAGCATGAAAGAATGACATTACGAGTACCTCTGTTAAAGGCAGAAGCTTCAGGTTTAAGAACTTTGTCAAGTAAAGTCCAAATGGATGAAGCTGTTATCACGCTTAAAGGTAAAGCAAAGGTTAGAAAGACGATGTGGTCAAGAAGAGCTCAAGAATATGAGACTAAAATCAATTCTGGCAGTCTTGTTTCTATTGCTGAGGTTGTAAGAGATCTATATCGTAAAGATGATCAAGGGGAGCAATCCTACTCAGAAAGACAGATGTATCAGTCTGCCTTAGAGCGTTTAGCAAGTGAATTTGCTGCTGTTGACGAGACAGATAAAGGTACTGCAGTTACTAAGTTAGAAAAAATTATTGATGATAGTACTGAAGAAGCGGCTTAAAAATAGTTTTATAAGTATTGATTAAATAATGCTGACGATAAATAGTAAATCTAATTTTTTTTTTGAACAACGACATTCATTTGATCAAGGCTTCCTTGATGTAGGAAATGGTCATAATATTTATTACGAACAATATGGTAACTCAAACGGAAAACCAATTCTGTTTTTACATGGAGGGCCAGGATCTGGATTTTCTTCTTCACATAAAAGTTTTTTTGATCCAAATATTTTTAGAGTTATTTTTCTTGATCAAAGAGGATCTGGAAAAAGTGTTCCTTCTGGTGAAATTGAAAATAATACGACCACCGATCTTATTCAAGATATAGAAAAACTTAGGGATCATTTAAATATTAAAAAATGGTTAATTTTTGGTGGTTCATGGGGAAGTACATTAGCAATCTTGTATGGTATTAATTTCCCTGAAAATTGTTTAGGTTTCGTTCTGAGAGGCATTTTTTTAGGAACTGTTAGTGAAATTAATTGGTTTTTATATGATATGAAAAAATTTTTTCCAGAAGCTCATAATAAATTTATATCATATGTTCCAAAAAAATTTCAGAATAATATTCTGAAATGGTTTCATGAACAGTTAAATTTAAATAGCCGTATTTCAAGCTTGAAAGCAGCATCTGTATGGGCGGAATATGAAAATTCGTGTTCAACTCTTAAGTTTAAAATACGGTCTGTATCAGGTGAAAATGGTTTAGCTATTGCTAAAATAGAAACTCACTATTTTGTAAATAATTGTTTTATAGAAGATAGTTTTATTATGACAAATATAAAAAAAATATCACATATACCTGCAACTATTATACAAGGAAGACATGATGTCATATGTCCACCATTTAATGCACTAGATCTAGCTAAAGCTTGGGATAAAGCCTCAATTGAAATTATAGAAGATGCCGGTCATTCTGCTTTTGAAGAAAATGTAGCAAGAAAATTAATTAATGCACTTTATACTTTTAAGTAACTTAAGGTTAAAATAAAATGAAAGGTTACTTTCAAATATTATTTTGTTATCTATAATAGTTAATATTTGATTAACTTAAAATAGGCAATGCGCTCATGAATGATAAAGAATTATTAGAAAAAATGACATTTGAAGATGCTATGGATGAGCTTGAAGGTATTGTGAATGCTCTTGACAAGGGTGATGTCTCTCTAGACGAAGCTATTGCTGCATATGACAGGGGTTCTGTTTTAAAAGACCATTGTGAGAAAAGGCTTAATCAAGCTAAAATGAAAGTTGAAACAATTCAGTCAGAAGAGAATGGAGAGTTAAAAACAGACAAAGTAGATGTATTTAAATCTTAATATAATTATTTCTAATTACGTAAGAGCTCTGAAATGAAAGATTTTTTAGACTTAATAAATAATACGGCTCTTGAAATAGATAAATTTCTAGATGATAATTTACCTAACGGTCAAGGTTTAAACTTACAATTATTTCAAGCCATGAGATACTCTTCCATAGATGCAGGAAAAAAAATAAGAGCCTTTTTAGTCATTGAATCAGCTAGATTTTTAAGCGTAATTAATAAAGAAAAAATATCGCAAGTTAAATACAATGAGTTAATTGCAGTAGCTTCAGCTATTGAAGCTATTCATTCTTATTCTTTGATACATGATGACTTACCCGCAATGGATAATTCTTCCAAAAGAAGGGGTAAACCATCAAATCATATTAGGTTTGATGAGCATACAGCCATCTTAGCTGGAGATGCTTTGCAAAGCTGGGCTTTTCAAATTATATCAGACTCTATTCATATTAAGAATTCTAAAAAAAGATCTGAGCTAAGTCTATTATTAGCAAAAGCTATAGGTCCTAGTGGTATGGCTGGTGGTCAACAAGCAGATATGGATTCAAGTAAAATGGTTACTTTAAATTTAGATGATATCGAATGGATTCAAAACCATAAGACTGGAGCTTTAATATCTTATTGCTCTCATGCTGCGGCTATTATTTTGGATGCAAAGATAGATCAAAGGATAGCTCTTATTAATTATGCAAATTACCTTGGTTTAGCTTTTCAAATTGCTGATGATTTACTGGATGTTAATGGAGATGAAAATCTGATTGGTAAACCTGTTCTGCAAGACATTCAAAACAAAACTCCAAATTTTGTAACTATGTTAGGAAAAGATAATGCTCAAAAAAAAGCAATAGAAGTATCTAGTAAAGCAATTGAATCTATTAAAAGATTTGATTGTGGAATAGAAAATCTTGTATCTTTAGCTAAATATACTGTAAAAAGAAGTTACTAATATAAAATTATAATCATCATTTCAGGTTTTATTTGATTAATGGCTAATAAATATAAAAAAAATGGTTCAAGTTTAACCCCAATGCTTGATCAAATTAATAGTCCTGGAGATTTAAAATTTTTTTCTATTGAAGATCTTGAAAACATTTCCTCAGAGTTACGTTCTGACATGATTGATATTGTATCTAAAACTGGAGGACATCTTGGTGCTGGCCTTGGTGTTGTTGAGCTTTCAGTAGCATTACATTATGTATTTGATACCCCTGAAGATCGTTTAATTTGGGATGTTGGTCATCAAGCTTATCCGCACAAAATTTTAACTGGAAGAAGAAATCTAATGCCTACTCTTAGAAAAGGGAAAGGTATTTCAGGATTTACTAAGAGATCAGAGTCAGTTTATGACCCATTCGGTGCTGGCCACTCATCCACCTCTATTTCTGCTGCTCTGGGGATGGCTATAGCAAGAGATAAGATAGGTAAAACGAATAGTGTTATAGCAGTTATTGGCGATGGAGCTATGAGTGCAGGGATGGCATATGAAGCTATGAATAATGCGGGAGCCATTAATACTAAATTATTAATAATTCTTAATGATAATGATATGTCTATAGCTCCAGCAGTAGGAGCATTGAGTAACTATTTATCGAATGTTGTTTCAAGTCGTCCTTTTAACAATGTTAGAGAAATTGCTAAACAAATGCTAAATATGTTTCCTAAAGAGATTGGAGAGACTGCTAAACGTGCTGAAAACTTAGCTCGAAACCTTTTAGGTAGTTCAGAAGGAACGATTTTTAGTCAAATGGGTATGAATTATTTAGGTCCTATTGATGGTCATGATGTTAAATCTATGGTTAAAATTCTAGAGAACTTTAAGAATAGTGATCATGAAAAACCTGTATTATTACACGTGGTTACTGCAAAAGGAAAAGGACATCCTTTTTCAAAAGGATCTCAAGAAAAATATCATGCTGTCTCTCAATTTGACGTAATAACTGGAGACACGGTCAAGTCAGTTACTAATGCGCCAACTTATACTAATGTTTTTTCAGATACTTTATGTAAAATGGCTGAAAAAGATAAAAAAATTATTGCTATTACAGCTGC
>CAZFKZ010000053.1:0-10018 GCA_964519035.1 uncultured Rhodobacterales bacterium
TTTCTGGTTCATAGCCAAATGGTTTCATTAAGCTA
This sequence comes from uncultured Rhodobacterales bacterium, assembly GCA_964519035.1. Classification (GTDB taxonomy): domain Bacteria; phylum Pseudomonadota; class Alphaproteobacteria; order Puniceispirillales; family Marisalimonadaceae; genus CAJJBL01. The sequence goes on from CAZFKZ010000053.1 coordinate 36, forward strand.
GGTATTTCGTCAGTCATTAAATTTAGCTCTGTTTTTCTTAATTTAGGATCAGCTATCGGTACTGCTGACATAAGTTTTTTTGTATAAGGGTGGACAGGGTTTTCAAATATTTGTCCTCTTAGGCCATATTCAACAATTTCACCTAAATACATTACACCAACGCGATGGCTAACTCGTTCTATTACAGCCATATCATGACTTATAAAAAGATAGGATAAACCGTACTCTTCTTGCAATTCCATCATAAGATTAACAACCTGAGCTTGAATAGAAACATCTAATGCTGACACTGCTTCATCTGCAATAATTAACTTTGGCTCTAAACCAAGTGCTCTGGCAATGCCTACTCTTTGACGTTGTCCTCCTGAAAGTTCATGTGGATATCTTGATCCATATTCAGCTCCAAGCCCAACTCTTTTTAGAAGTTCGTCAACACGACCTTTAGCCTCACTTCCTTGAGCTAAACCATGTACCTCTATTGGCTCAAGTATCGTTTCACCAATTGTCATTCTTGGATTTAAAGATGCAAAGGGATCTTGAAATATCATTTGCATTTGTCGTCTAAAAGGTCTCATTTCTTTATTAGTTAAGTTAGTTAACTCATTACCTTCAAATAAAACGCTACCTCTGGTTGGTTCATTAAGTCTAATAATACTTCTTCCAGTCGTTGATTTACCACACCCACTTTCACCCACAAGACCAAATGTCTCTCCGGGTTGCAAAGAAAAGTTAATACCCTCAACGGCGTGTATAACACCTCCCTTGCCAGAAAAACCTTTTTTAATATCAAATCTTGTAGTTAGGTTTCTAACCTCGAGAAGTGGCTTTGATTCTCTATTAACAGTGTCTTTAATATCTAATAATTCATTTTTTATTTTTGTTTCTTTAACATCTTCACCTTCAGATCTATTGACATCAATATTAGAAAATTTTGCAGGTAACTTTCTACCTTTCATGCTGCCAAGCTTTGGAACAGCAGCTAATAATGCTTTAGTATATGGATGTTGAGGGTTATGAAAAACTTCTAGTGCAGGGCCTTCCTCAACTTTTTTTCCTCTTAACATAACAACAACTCTGTCAGCAACTTCTGCAACTACTCCCATATCATGAGTAATAAACATTACAGACATACCAATATCACGTTGTAACATTTTGATTAGATCAAGAATTTGTGCTTGAATTGTAACATCAAGAGCAGTAGTAGGTTCATCAGCGATTAATAATGATGGACGACAGCTCAAAGACATGGCTATCATTACTCGTTGCCTCATTCCACCAGATAACTGATGTGGATATTGTGATAATTGTTTTTCAGGTTCAGGAATCCTTACAAGCTTTAACATTTCAAGAGACATATCTAGAGCTTCAGCCTCTGTTTTACCTTGATGCATAATAATGGCTTCAGAAATTTGCATACCAATAGTAAAAACTGGGTTTAAAGAAGTCATCGGCTCTTGAAAAATCATTGAGATATCATTACCACGTATCATTCTCATATTTTCTTGAGATTCTTTTGATAAATCAATTACTTCACCATTTTCTTTTCGAAAATTTATACTTCCAGATACAATTTTTCCTCCTGAATAATCAGTTAATCTCATTAAAGACATAGCAGTAACTGATTTTCCAGAGCCAGATTCACCTACAACTGCAACAGTTTCACCTTTATTTATATGCCAAGAAACTCCATCAACAGCTTTAACAGTGAGGTCTTTTAATGGAAAATGAACTTTTAAATCATTAACTTCAACTAAACGATTCTCTTTCATTTAGGTATACCTCCAACTAAATTCATAATAGTAAATATAAAATCTTATAATTTCGTTATAAGAATATTATAAATAACTATAAATATTAAATGATTAATTAATATATATTTTATCAAAAAAAGTGATTTAAGCGATATATTTTTTAATAACTATATATTTATACATTGGTTATGCAAAATAATGTAAAACAAAGCCTAATATTAGAGGTAGTATTAGTAAAGATATTAAAGTTGATACTACAACTAATCCTCCAACAGTTTCAGGATCCTTATCTGTTTGAACTGAAAATATATAATTCAATATGGCAACTGGCATAATTGACATTAAAATAACTACACCAGCCTTAGCTGAATCTAAATTTAAAAAAAAGATTGTTAACAAACCACTTGAAGCACCGATAATTAGTCTTGCTATAGAATACATAAATGCTTTTTTAAGATTTCCAATATTAACATTAGTTAATGAATAACCAAGAAGTAATAATGAAAGAGGGATTACAATATTTCCTAAAAATTTTGTAGTAGTAATAATTGGCTCATAAAGCGGTATCTTCATTATCAAAATAAATAAGCCTAACAAAGACATTATTAAAACAGGATGATATAAAAATTTAATTATATTCATAGATCCTAAAATTACAGCATATCCAATTGTGTTTTGTGAAAAAGATATTAAAACATAATATGGTATTGCGTATAACAAACCTATATCTCCATAAGTTAAAATAGAGAGAGGTAAAGCTAAATTAGCAGAATTAGGATGAATGAGACAACTAAAGTATGGGCTTATTTTATCCTTAGTAATAAATAGTAAAAGAACAGAAAAAATTGAAGCAAACACTGTTACTAAAACAGCAGCAAAACCAATTTCCATTAAAATATTAATATTAGGTTTAGTTGTAGATAAAGTGTGAAAAATTAAACAGGGAGAGCCAACGTGAGTTAATAAAAACCCAATGGTTTTTTGATTAAGGTCTATATTAATTTTGGATATAAAAAAGCCAATTGCTACTAATATGAAAACTGGAGCTGATATAGATAAAACTTGATAATACATAAAACCCTAAATCAAAATAATGTGCCCAATATTTTGAGCACATTAAATAAATATTACTAACCTTTAGTCATTATTTTAACTAGATCTTTATATTTTTCTGATTTATCAGCTCTAACTTTTTCATATTCAGGGCCATTCATATAGGCTGTGTTTTCGCCTAAACGTTTCATGAATTTTTTGAAAGTCTTATCGTCTTTTAATTTTGATAAAGCTGATTGTAGTATTTTAATTCTATCATCAGGCGTACCTGCTGGTGCAAGAATAATTCTGTCCATATAACCAATTTGACCAGGAAATCCTAGATCGGATAAAACAGGTGGATTTCCAAGACTTTTTTCTTTGGCGCCACAGGCTAATGTTCTAACCTTATCTCCTTGTGCATTTATACCTGAAGGAAATTGTAATATTGCCTCAACATCTCCAGAAAGGAGACCTTGCATTGATGGACCTCCACCTTTGAAAGGTGTTAAGTTAACTTGAACCTTTGCCCATGAAAGAATTTGTGCCATTGGAACCATTGTAGCCCCCCACATTCCTGAATGCCCAAGTTTCATTTTACCTTTACTTGATTTAGCTTCATCAAATAAAGATTTCAATGTCTTATGTTTTGAATCAGATCTGACTATCATACAAGCAGCTGAATAATTCATCCTTGCAACGGCTTTGAAATCTTTCAAAGGATTATATGGTAGTTTTTTCACATGTTGTTGAAGTTGATCTATATAATTATGTGTAAAAAGCAAAGTATACCCATCTGGCTTTGCTTGAGCAACCATAGCTGTACCTGTTTGACCGCTAGCGCCAGGAACTAACTTAACAATAATTGCATTTCCTAGATACTGTGGAACTATACTTGTAAATACACGAGCGTTTAAATCATGGGATCCCCCAGGTCCCAATGGTATTACCATAGTAATTGGTTTTTCTGGATATTGAGCCTGAGATTGGCTAATAACACTTAAAAAACCAAGTAAACTTATGATTAAAAATTTAATTAAATTATTCATTTATTCCTCCATAGTTTATTAATTGTTGTTTCTTATATCTTCGGTAGTTTCAGCTGCTACTTGACGCAGCTTTTTGCTTCTTTGCCAAAGTTTCCATGTAATTAGTGGTGTTACACATAATATAAAGGTTGCAATTGGTTTTTCATAAAGCAAATACATTAAAACATTTTCATTACCTAGGCTCATTGTTTGACCAAAGGCATATTCTAAAGGTGGTGCCAAGATAAAAGCCATGACTAACGGAGTTACATCAAAACTTAATTTTCTTAATATATATCCAAAGACACCAAATATTACTAAAAAATATAAATCAGCGGGGTTATGTCTAAAAACAAAAGATCCAGCAAAAGCAAATACGATAGTTAATGGTAACAAATAAGATTTTTTAATGCTTACTACTTTTGAAAAAATAGGAATTGTAAAATACCCAATTATTAAAAACAAAACATTTGCTATAATCATGCATAACATTATCGCAAAAATTAAACTTCCTTGTTCATTCATAAGTTGGGGACCTGGTCGCAGTCCATGAGCAACAAATGCACCCAACAATATAGCTGTTATATTATCTCCAGGTATTCCTAATGTTAGTAAAGGAACTAATGTAGGGCCATTTACGGCATTATTGGCCGCTTCTGGCGCCGCTATTCCCTCAAGTTCACCTTTCCCAAATCTTTCTGGATGTTTTGATGCGTTTTTAGCAGCTGCGTATCCAACAAATGCTGCGACAACCTGGCCAACTCCAGGTATCATTCCTATTGAAGTACCTATAACAGTACTTCTAAAAATTGTTTTTCTTAATTTTTTAAACTCATTCCAAGTTAATTTCTCTTCTTTATTTAAATTTAATTTGGATTTAATAAAATTTTTAGATTTATTTTCTATATTTAATAAAATTTCTGGTATGGCAAATAGGCCTATTAGCATCGGCAATAAAGGTATACCTGCTCTTAGTTCAAAAATATCAAAAGTAAACCTTGATAATGCACCAATCGGATCCTGTCCTATTAATGCTAAAAGCAAACCAACCGCAAGCATTATCATATTTTTACCAACTGAACCATTTGAGGTAGAAGAAATTATTAAAATACTTAAAAATAAAATAGCAGCCAATTCTGGAGGGCCAATTAATAATGCTACTAATGCAATTGGACCTATTAAAAGGATTGTAACAAAATCACTCGATAAATCTCCAATAACAGAAGAATATAATGCAGTTTCAAGAGCTTTTCTCCCTTTACCTAATCGAGTTAAAGGAGGACCATCAAATGTAGTAGCTACTGAAGCGCCTGTCCCTGGAAGGCCAACCAAAATTGCTGGGATTGATCCTCCAAAAATACCACCCTTATAAACACCAATTAAAAAAGGTATTCCAATTAAAGGTTCCATAAAAAAAGAAATAGGCAGCACAATAGCCATGGCCATTAATGTAGTTAATCCAGGAAGAGCTCCTACAAACAAACCTATTAACAAACCAATGCAAATAGCTGATAATACTGATAAAAAACTACCTCCGCTAAATAACAAAGGGAAAGAATTTAAAAAGCTTTCAAACAATATCTACCTCAATAATTTAATTACATTAACAAAAAGTTTCCTATTCGAATTTCATAAAAAGGAAAAGCTGGCAAAAATACATGCATAACAGATACAAATAAGCTAAAGACTGATAATGGAAAAATAATTGCAATTATTAAAAGTGAAGTAAAACGAACACTTCCAAGAAAATTACCAATAAAAAGTATTAAAAATGAACTTGAAATTACAAAACCTAATTTTTCAAATAAAATAGAATATAAAGTTATACATAAAATAGTTATTGATACATTTTTAATGGAATCTTTTGAAATTTCAGGCCACGAGTTAAATATTAGAGCTTTTCTATCAAATATTGCTGTATAAAAACCAAAGATAATTAATAACACGGCTACTATACCTGGAAATAACTCAGGATCAGTCTCAGCAGATGATTGACCAAAAATTAATACAGGTTGTTCAAGTTGGGATGGAATTAAGTAAATTATAACTAAACCAAGTAAAACACTAAGAAAACCTGTTACTAAATTAGGAGTTAAATAACTAAAGTTCATCTAATTTCTATCATTTCTAGGTAACATAACTGGCTCTCCAGTCTCAGCAGATAGATCAGCTGCTACATATAAATCCATTACTAATCTAGCTTCTTCAGGTTTAACTAAGACAGGTTTATTTAAAGCAACGGCTTCTAAGAAATGCATGGTTTCATTATGCATTGGACCTGCATATGTATGATTTACTGGTTCTCCCGGCATTGAAGACATTGGATACCTCACACCATCTTTGACTGTATTTAATTGAACATCTTTATGTGTATCGTCAATAAACAATGAACCATCTGTTCCAATAATTTCAATCCAAGTATTTGAAAAATTTGGATAACCTAGAGGCAAAATCCATCCTGCACCTACTGTTATAGTCATGCCGTCATCTAAAGTTACCATAATCCATTGATGATCTGGGGTGTTACTATTTTTAGAAAACAATTTTCCTGACGTCTGGCTATATACTTTAATAGGTTTTCTAGGATGAAGGCACCATAACAAAAAATCAAGATCGTGTGTAGCTTCCATTGCTGCAGGAGATAGTGCAGTTCTACCAGATATTTTTTCACCCAATTCTCGAGTTACATGTCTACTAACTAAACATGTAACAGGTTCTCCAATTAAATGTTCATCTAATGTTTTTTTAACATAAGCATATTTTGCATTAAATCTTTGTGAATAACCAATTGTAAATTTAACATTATTTTTAATAGATGTTTCAATCAAATGATCTGCTTCAATAAGAGTTGTGGCAATAGGTTTTTCCAAAAAAACATTTTTTCCTGCTTCTAACGCTTTTAAAGCCATTGGATAATGAGTGTCTTCAGGAGTTGCTGAAATTATAATTGTATCTATATCTGGATTTTGAATTAAATTAATCCAATCATTAGTTGAGCCTTCGACTTCAAGTTTTGACGCTAATTCTTTAAGTCTATCAGGGTTTTTCTCAGCTATATAAAGTTTATCAACTAAAGGGCTTGCATAACATGCATTAGCTCTTATTCCTCCGCACCATCCAGTTCCAATAACACCAACATTAATTTGATTAATCAATATTAACTCCTTTTTAATTATGAAATTTAAATATCTATACCTAAAAGTCTTGCCGCATTTCCACCTGTTATCATCTTTATATTCTCTTCTGAAAGATTAGGAGTACCTAAAACATGACCAATAGGATCATCTTCAGCCATGTCATATGGATAATCTGTTCCCATTACTAATTTATCAGGACCAAAAAGATCAACCAAGTAAGATAATTGTTCATATGTGAATACAATAGTATCTAAATGAAGCTTCTTTAAATAAGAAGAGGGAGGTGATTTTATTTTTAATCTACAATCAGGCCTTGCTCCCCATGCATGGTCAATTCTTCCAGCGTAAGCAGGTAAATAACCACCACCATGGGACACAAGAATTTTTAAATCAGGAAATTTTTCGAGTGTCCCATCAAAAATCAAATGATGTAATGCGACTGTAGTATCTAGAGGATTTCCAATTACATTATTAAAATAATGGTTTTTAAATCGGTCTCCTTGAGGATAGCCATTGGGATGTAAGAATATTAAAGTATCATGCTTTTGAGCCATTTCCCATACAGGGTCTAAAATAGGATCAGATAATTCATGACCATCTACTGTACCCATAACTTGAAAACCTTTTAAACCCAATTCTTTGACACCTCTTTCAAGTTCCTTTACTGCAGCATCACCATCTTGCAATGGTAAATGACCTAAAGATATGAATCTATCAGGTCTTTTAATGGCAACATCAGCTAAAGTATTATTGATTATTTCAATTGCCTTATGGCCTCTTTTATTTCTAATTGAATAATAAGCTTGAAAAGGGACAGGTATAAGTAATTGCATATCAATACCTTGACGATCCATATCTCTTAACCTTTGATCTAAATCTGTTAAGTGTAACGATCTATCTTTACCTTGTTGTTTATTTTGTGCTGAAGATGTTTCATTAGTGTATCTAAAGGCTGGAACAAAACTAGGGTCAAAAAGGTCAACTATTAGATCAGCTGCTTCTTGAACATGTAGATGGCAATGAGCATCAATAGTTTTATTAGAGTTGTATATAGTTTTTCTCTGATAATGTTCTCTAGCTGCTGTTGCACCATATGGTTTAAGTTCCAAAATTTCCTCCATAGTTATATCTTAAAACTCTAATTCAATTAATATTAAACATTAAATGATAAAAAAAAATAGATTGCATCACATAATATGATTTTAGTTTCACACAGAATATATTTATAAATAATTAAATTTTTATTTATGTTATTTTAAATTGTTGGGAGTGTTTTTTATGAAATTCGGCCTTTTTGGCAGTGCTAAACTTACTAAGACAGAAAATGACATAGATAGTTCTCTAAATTATAATGAATGGATGGATTATAATATAGAAGCAGAACAGTTAGGTTTTTATAGTACTTTTACAGTAGAACATCATTTTACAGGTATGGGACAAGTTTCTGCATCTTTAAACCTTTTAACTTTTTTAGCCGCAAAAACATCAAAGATTAAATTAGGTACTGCAGTATTAACTTTACCTTGGCATAACCCTGTTTTGATAGCTGAACAAGTTGCAACTATGGATCTATTGTCAGGAGGAAGAATAGAATTAGGAGTAGGGAAGGGATATAGATATAATGAATTTAAAGGTTTTAATATTGATATGGAAGAAGCTAGTGAAAGATTTGATGAATCAATAGATATCATGATTAAATCTTGGACTAATCAAGAAAGATGGAGTCATCACGGCAAATATTGGTCATTTGATGATATAATAGTTGAGCCAACATGTAATCAAAAACCTTATCCTTCTTTATGGATGGCTGCTGGAAATCACAACTCAATCCAAAAAGTAGCTGAAAGAAATGCCAATTTATTATTAGATCAATTTTCACCTGTGACTGAAGTAATAAAAAGAGTTGAAATTTATAAGGGATCATTAAAGAAAAATAACTTTCAAGCTGATACTGAAAACAGGGTTGCTTTAGCAAGGGCTCTATATATTGCTAAAGATGAAAAAGAAAAAATGGAAATTATAGAAAAAAGAATGATGGCTAGATCTAAAGTTGATAAATTGTCTGAAAGGCCAGATGGACAAAACACATCTAGCATTATGACTTTCAAAGGTCCTGATGAGGCACTTAATGGAGCTTTAATAGGTACTGAAGAAGAAATTAATTCTAGGTTGGAAGTTTTAAAAGAAAATGGAGTAGGTTACATTTTGCTAGTAGATGCAGGTGGTGGTTTAAAACATCTTGAGAAGTTTGCAAAAAGCATAATGCCTAATCATATTTAGTAATTTAAAGAATATAAATTAAATGAAAAAATATAATTCAAAAATTTTAGAAAATTTTACAAAAAATATTTTCTTAAAACTCAATATGTCTAATAAAGATGCTTTAAAAGTATCAAAATTAATAATTCAATCTGACCTTTATGGTGTTAATACTCATGGAATCTTTCGGTTACCTAATTATGTAAAAAGGATAACTGAAGGTGGAATGAATATGAACCCTAATATTAAAGTTATAAAAGAGCGTCAATCTACAGCATTGTTAGATGGTGATAATGGTATTGGTCACATAATAATGGAAAAAGCCTCAAAGTTAGCAATTAAAAAAGCAAAAAAAACAGGGGTGGCATGGGTAGGAGTTAAAAATAGTAATCATGCTGGAGCAGGCGCCACTTATGCAATGATGCCTCTAGAAAAGAATATGGTTGGTATTTATTTGGCTGTTGGAAGCGCTAATCATTTGCCACCTTGGGGCGGTATTGATATGCTTTTATCAACAAACCCCATAGCCATAGCTATACCATCTCATTTTAAACCACCAATTGTACTTGATATGGCAACAACTAACACTTCTTATGGCAAAGTAAAAGTTGCTGCCTCTAACAACGAAAATATGCCTATTGGATGGATGCAAGATGAAAAGGGAAATCCTATAACTAATCCTAAAAATGCGGATCAAGGTTTTCTTATACCAATTGGTGGGCCAAAAGGATATGGTCTTGCTTTGATGATAGGAATTTTAGCTGGCTCTATAAATG
>CAZFKZ010000054.1:0-10013 GCA_964519035.1 uncultured Rhodobacterales bacterium
ACTCTCGACATTCTCGTTGGCAACGAGATGCTCTACCACTGAGCTACGCCCGCTTGTTTCTAAAAAGTGAAATATATCATTGTAATTAATAGTAGCAAGTGAAAATAAAAAAAAATACTAATACGTTTAATTATTTTTAATTAATTCATTAATATTCTTACTAATATAAATAATGTTATCCTCGCTAAGATAAGGATGCATTGGAAGAGATAATACAGATTTTGATAATGCATTGGTAACACCTAGACCGTTGTTAGCAACTGGATAATCTTTGTACGGTTTATGACGGTTCAATGGTATAGGGTAATAAACAGCTGTTGGAATATCTTTTGCGGCAAGATTTTTTTGCAACTTATCCCTATTAATTTCTTTTGGAAGAACAATAGTGTATTGAGCCCAGCTACTTGTAGTTTTAGAATGTAGAACTGGCAACTGAACATCAGTATTTAAATCATTTAAATGAAAATGATAAAGATCTGCAACTTTTTGTCTTTCAATCAATTCCGAAGGGAAGATAGCTAATTTTTCTAATAATATTGCGGCTTGAATAGTGGATATTCTTGCATTCATCCCAATTCTTTCGTACTCATATTTTTTTTTGCCCATTCCATGAACATGGCATGAGTTTGCTATCTCATAAATCTCATTATTACTTGTAAAGAGTGCGCCACCATCGCCGTAACAACCAAGAGGTTTCGCAGGAAAAAAAGAGGTAGCAGTGACTTCGCATAAACCTCCAACTGGTTTCCCATCATACTTTGCTCCAAACGATTGAGCAGCATCATCCAAGACCCATAGACCACGTTGAACTGCAAATTTTAAAACTTCATTCATATCTGAAGGTTGACCAAATAATCCTACAGGCATAACTCCTCTAACCTTGATTCCTTTTTTTGTTGCAGCATCTAATGCATCACCTAATTTGTTACAATCTATATTGTAGGTATTTGGATTTACATCAGAAAAAATTGGAATTGCTCCAAGTAATGGCATAACTTCTGCTGTTGAAGCAAAAGTAAATGCAGGAACAATAACTCCTTCACCAGGTTTAAGTTTTAATCCAATTAAAGCCAGTAACAATGCGTCAGTTCCACTCGAGCAGCATAAAACATGATTGACCTTGGCAATGTCTGCTAACTTTTTTTCTAACTCTTTTACTTCTGGACCAAGAATATATTGTCCATGATCTAAAACTTTCTTAATACTTTTTTCAACTTTGGAACGAATTCTTTTTTGTTGTGTTTTTAAATCGATAAAAGGGATCATTCTTAAGCCTTATTCTTCTTTAAATTATCTTGTATCATTTCCATAACGATTTGAACATTTAAAGCTTCCGTATGATTGGTTACAGGATTTTTTCTAGACTTTATAGAACTTAAAAAACTCTCTAATTCAATTTTAAGAGGCTCATTTTGTTTAACAGTTAGATTTTTAGTGTTTTTTAAATCTATAGTATTATCAGGATTTATACTCGATTGGTTTAGACTCAATTTACTATCCCAGTTTTTAGTATCGTCAAATATTAATGAACCTTTAGTACCAATTACAGAAAATCGATGTTCTTTATAAGGACACATCCAATCACTATTTAACACGGCTGTGATACCATCTTTAAAATATAAAGTGACGCTTACAGCATCTGGGCCAACATTTGAATTATGATGAATAGAGTGCGCTAAAGCTTTTAATGGCAACGCCTGCGTTATAGATAAAATCATAGAGATATCATGAACTGTTAAGTCGTATAAGACAGATTCATAATTTCTAATAGAACCCAAAGCTAATCTTTGAGCTCTTATATTTTTAATAGATCCAATTTTACCTTCCTTAATAACTTTTTTTAGTTCCAAAAAAGAATTGTGGTAATTTAAAAGATGACCAACCATCAAAATTTTATTTTTTGTGATTGCCAACTTTGAAATTAGATTTGCATCAGACAAAGATAAAGAAAAAGGCTTTTCAATGAAAACATCTTTATTGTTTTTAAGAGCTTGAATTGCGATCTCTTTATGTGTCCGAGCAGATGTTGCAATAACTACTGCAGTGATGTCTTCATTTAAAAAAATTTCATTTAAAGAGTATATAGGTAGTTTATGTGAACTTATAAATTCTTTGGCTTGAAGAGAATTAGGGTCATAAATACAGGCTAAACAATCCATCTCATAAAGATTTCTTGCAATATTCTTGCCCCAATTTCCACAACCAATTAAAGCAATTTTAATTTTATTATTCATTTTGCAAAATAAACTTATAATTAGTAAGATTTTTATATATATAATCAATTATACTTACTTTGATAATTGGTCAATTGTAGTATTTTGTAATAATTACTGAATAAAGCAGAGTTTAAAAATAAAATGGATATTATTGAAAATAATAATGAAGGTACTTCACAAATTATAAAAGATGTTAATGTAGATAATTTCATGCAAGATGTTATTGAGGCATCTAATGAAAAGCCAATCGTTGTTGATTTTTGGGCTCCATGGTGTGAACCTTGCAAACAACTTACTCCATTATTGGAAGCGGCTGTTTTAGAAAATAAAGATAAATTAATTTTAGCCAAGATTGATATAGAAAAAAACCAAGAAATAGCTGCTCAATTGAAGATACAATCAATACCTACTGTATATGCTTTCTTTGAAGGTAAGGTAGTTGATGGTTTCCAAGGTATTCAATCAAAGAGTGAAATTCAAAAATTTATTCAAAAATTAATTAGTCTTGTTGGACCTGGAGAAGATATAGAAGCTCTTCAGGATTTAATAAAATCAGGGCTAGAAAAAAGAGAGTGGAATGAAGTAATGGAATACGCTCAAAATATTTTAACAATTGATCAGGAAAATAAAATTGCATTTGGAGCCTTGATGAGATCAATGATTGGCCTTAACCAATTTGAAGATGTTAGAGAAATGAATGAAGCATTATCCCCTACAATTAGAGAATCTAAGCCTGTCATTGACGCTTATTCTTTATTAGAAACATCTGAAAAAGCATTCGAAGCAACTAAAAATATAAAAACTTTTCAAGCAAAATTAAATGAAAATCCTAACGATTTAGATGTAATGTTAGAAATGGCAGTAGCGTTATATGGTAAAGGTTCAATATCGGAATCATTTGATCTTCTTTTAAGGTCAATAGAAAAAGATAGTCAATGGAGTGAGCAAGCTGCCAGAAAGCAGTTGCTTGAGTTTTTTAATACAACAGGCTTCGAAGCAGAAGAAACAATTTTAGCAAGACGTAAACTTGCTTCACTATTATTTTCATAATACTTAGGAACAAAAAATTGACATTAAAGATTAAAGAAATGAAATATTTACCTGACGAAATACCGATTTTTCCACTTTCTGGGGTAGTCATGTTTCCCAATACTTTCTTACCTTTAAATATTTTTGAAACCAGATATGTTGAAATGTTTAAAAAAGCATTATCTTCTGAGCAAAGGTTAATTGGAGTGATACAGCCTGCCCAAAAAATCATAAATAAAAAGAAAAATGATTTTTATTCGGTTGGTTGTGCAGGTAAAATAATAAAATTTGAAGAAACTGAAGATGGCAGATTTCTTGTTACCCTTAAAGGGTTAAGAAGGTTCAACTTAATTTCAGAAAAAACAAACGAAAATAATTTTAAAATTGCTAAAGTTGATTGGAATAAATTTGAGAGTGACTCTAAAGAAGTTCATCACAATTTATCTCATACTAGTCTTAAAAAAGTTTTAAAAAAATATTTTCATTTGAAAAATATTAAAGTTAATATTGATACCATAGATACAATTAGTGATTATAATTTATCTGACCAATTAACAATGGTTTGTCCTTTCAGCTTTGAAGAAAAGCAACTATTATTAGAAACACACTCTCTTGGAAAGAGAAATGCTCTATTATTATCTATTATAGAAATGTCAATTAAAGAGTTGGATAATTCTTATGTCAGTAAACATTGAAAACTTGATTAAAATAATTGTATGTCCAATTACCAAAACAAAATTAACATATAATAAAGAAAATAATGAATTAATTAGTAAAAAAGCAGGGTTAATATTCCCTATAGTTAATGATGTACCAATTTTAATAATAGAAGAAGCAAAAAAAATTAAAAGAGTTTCTATAAAATGAATTACTGGCCACTATCAATTGAAAAAATAGATGATGGTAAAAGATTAAAAATTACTTTTGATAATTTATCTGTGTTTATTATCAGTTCTGAAATACTTAGAGTAGAAAGTCCTTCTGCGGATGTACAGGGTCATGGTGGACCTAAAAAAATTGTTAGAAATAAAGAAGATGTAATTATAAAAACAATAGAAACAGTTGGTAACTACGCTATAAGAATTATTTTTTCTGATGATCATAGTTCTGGTATTTATACTTGGGAATTACTTTATAATTTTGGAATAAATCAAAAAATGATACTTGATAACTATCATAAATCCTTACAACTAATTTCTTAACTTCCAGCTATATACTTAAAGATATTTTTAAATTTACTTTTATCTACTACTTTCATACCTGTTGATAATACCGACTGAAGAAAATCAGAATCTGAAGTAAAACCGTAAAAAAGAAAATCAGTCATAGAGGTCATTGCAAGTGTTTTAGGTAAACGATCTTTTCTATAATCTTTTAAAATATTCAAATCACCTAAGTCATTTCCAAATTTAAGACTATTTTTTATAGCATTAATTGAACTAATACAATCTTCTATTGATAGGTTAAAACCTTGCCCAGCTAATGGATGAATTGAATGAGCAGAATCCCCAACAAGAATAAGTCGATTTGCAGTTGGGTTTGACACAACATTTAACTCTAGGGGCCATTTAGATAAGCTGTTGGTAATTGTGTCAATTTTGTCAATAGGAGAGAATGTTAATTCTAGATGTGAAAAAAATCCATTTAATTCATCGCAAATTGATTGTTCAGGAATTTTCTTTAATAAAATACTTTCTGCTTTATTTTTTTCAATACTCAAAACAAAATTTACGATATCATTATCTTTGTAAGGAAGTATTCCAATTGGCCCAAGTTTAGAAAAAACTTGCTTAGCAATAAAATTATGTTTTTTTGACTGACGTAAAAAACCAGAAATAGCCATATGATTATTTTTTTTGATCATAACTTTGATGGACGATAATTTTCTTAAGTTGGAATTTTTACCATCCGCAGATAATACTAAATGTGATTTAATACTTTTTTTATCTTTAAGATATAATATTCGTTCAAAATCATTGAATTGAGTATTAGTTACAAAATCATTATACTGTACAGTATCTAGTAGTTGCTTGTTGAGTATATTTAAAACTGTATTATTTTTAATTATAGCTCCTAATTGATTATTTTTATCTGACGACTCCCAAATCAAAGGAGAAGTTTTCTTCTTACTAAACACGTGAATTTGTCTTACTGATGTAATATCTTTGTCTGGTATATCTTGTAGAACACTTAATTTTTTTAAAAGTTCTATATTTTTATTATTATAAAAACTTGTTCTAAAATCATTCTCAATATTAACTTTAGGCTTGATCCACGCTATCTCTTTATTATCAAATAAATTTGATTTTTTTAAAAGAAGTGTCATAAATGCTCCAGTTAAACCTCCACCAACAACACTTATTTTGTGAAATTTACTATCTGGTTTAAAACTTTTAGCATAGTTTTGATTCATATTATTATACTTTACAGATTTATAGTGTTTTAGTTTGTTACAATAAATAGTATAATTAACTTGGAAATTTAAATCTAAATTATTTTTTGAGGTCAAATGGTTAATCCTGAGTTTAGTATATTAAAAGAATGGATGTTTGGTAAATTAAATTTTCTTTTGAAAGATTTAAAACACAATCCAGACTATGAAGTTTTGAGGATGTCTTTAGGTGAGCCTTCGTTGAAAGTTCCTAAGTTTGTTAACTATGAATTAGAAAAAAACTCGGCTGGATGGGGTAAATATCCTCCCACATCGGCTATCCCAAAATTAGCAAATAGTATATTAGATTATCTTGAAAGAAGGTATCCTGGATCTCAAAATATAGTAAATATTGATAAAAATATAGTGCCTGTTCCAGGAACTCGTGAACCATTACACTTAGTTGGTTTATTGGCAAAAAATCATAAAAAAGGTAATACTAAAGCTTTAGTGACTAATCCTTTCTATCACGCTTGGCAAGCTGGAAGCATCTCAAGTGGATCAGATATTTATTGGTTAAATGCATCTGAGAATAATAACTATCTCCCCAATATAGATGTCATACCTCTCGAAATTTTAAGTGCAACTGTTATAATGTATATTTGTTCACCCTCTAACCCTCATGGAAGTGTTGCAAGTCTAGATTATTTAAAAAAAGCAATATTGTTAGCTCGAAAATATGATTTCATTTTGGCTATAGATGAATGCTATAGTGATATATATAGATTGAATAAAGCAAAACCTCCAGGAGGATTGGACGCTGCTCTTTCGTTGGGTGCTGGTCTTAGTAATTTAGTTATATTTAATTCATTATCTAAAAGAAGTAATGTTAGTGGAATGAGAGCAGGTTTTATCTTGGGTGATGAAGAAATTTTAGATAATTATAAGTTATTAGTCTCTAACGGTGCTTCACCTGTGCCAATTCCAATACAACATGCCGCAGCTTCTTTATATAATGACGAAAAACATCACATTGAAGCATGTGAACATTATGACAAGAACTTTGAAATTGTAGAAAAATATCTTAAGCCTTTTTTTCCAAATTTTAAGATTCCTGAAGCAGGTTTCTTTTTATGGTTACCCGTAAAAAATGATGAAATAGCAGCACAAATTTTATGGAAGGATTTTTCACTAAGAGTTATGCCTGGATGTTTTATGGCCAAAGAAATAAATGGAATAAATCCTGGAAAAGGGTATTTAAGGATTTCTATTGTTGATGATCAAGAAACAATAGAAGAAGTAATGAATAGAATTTGCTTGTTTCTAAAATCAAATAATTGAAAATCAAACGGGTTTTACAAATATGGTTAAATTAGATAATATTAATAAACAAACAAATTTAATGACAAAATTTTTAAATAAAATGTTAGGAATTTTTTTCATTGGTATTTCTTTATCTCTATTGCTTATAATATTATCTTTTGATGCTAAAGATCCTGGGTGGGGATTTGTTTCAAATAAAACTCCATCAAACCTATATAATGAGTATGGTGCATTAATATCTGGTTTTATAGTTAGGGAATTAGGTGTTTTTACTGGAGTATTGGTTTCCCTACTTTTCTTTAATTGGTCATTAAAATTTTTCAATAAATCCTCTATAAAATTTTGGAAGTTGAAGATTATAAGTTTTTTTCTAATGATTTTTCTTAGTTTAATGGGTGGTGCTTATATAGAAAAATTATTGATTAATTATTTTAAAATAAATTTTGAAATAATTAATCAAACAGGTTTTTCCGAATGGACTTTATCTTATCTGTCACGTCATTTAGACAAAGCATTTTTAATAGACAATAGTTATAGCGAAGATATTTTAGGCTTAAGTGCTTTTTTGGGATCCATTATTCTTTTTTTATGGATTTTATCCCTTAATTTTGAAGAAAAAAAGATTTTAAAATTAATTTTTAGACCTTTCTTTCTTCCTTTTTTGTGGATTTTAAGTGTGTTGTATAATTTATTTTTTAAAGCAAATATAAATAATGTAGATGATATAAATACCGAAGGGCATTTTTTTAGCATAGGACAAATTTATCAAAAATTTTTAAAAAAACTTATTTTCCAAAATTCAATTTTCAAAAGAAAAAAACCTAAAATAAGAAAATACCCAATTTTAATTAAAAATAATGAGATAAATACTAAAAAATCAAGAAATTCTTCTCTCACAAATACATTTCAAGATAATTTAGCTTTAACTTCTGAAAGTGGCTTTGTTTTGCCGCCTATCAGTTTATTGCAAAACTCAATGGAAACAATTCAGCCTCCTAGTAAGGAAAGTTTAGATTCAAATGCAAAGGTACTTGAAGGTGTCTTAGCTGATTATTCAATTAACGGCCAAATAGACACTGTAAGGCCTGGGCCAGTAATAACTCGCTATGATTTGCAGCCAGCACCAGGCTTAAGAAGTCAAAGAGTAATTTCTTTAGCAGATGATATTGCTAGGTCTATGTCAGCAGAGGCAGTGAGAGTTGCAATGGTTCCAGGGCAGAATGTAATTGGAATAGAGTTACCAAATAAAATTAGAGAAACAGTTATTTTAAGAAATATCCTTGAGCATAAAGAATTTCAAGATTCAAATTTAAAACTCCCTGTGTGCCTTGGGAAAAATATTGCAGGTTATCCTGTTGTAGTTGACCTAGCTAAAATGCCACATTTATTAGTTGCGGGTACAACTGGTTCTGGTAAGTCAGTAGGTATTAATGCAATGATATTATCCCTATTATATAAACATACACCTGATACTTGCAGGTTAATTATGATTGACCCTAAAATGTTAGAATTATCTGTTTATGACGGTATTCCTCATTTATTGACGCCAGTAGTGACAGATCCTAGTAAGGCTATTACAGCCTTGAAATGGGCTGTTAGAGAAATGGAAACAAGATATATGTCTATGAGTAAATTAGGTGTAAGAAATATAGATAGTTATAATGAAAGGTTAGTAGAAGCTCGAAGGAAAGGAGAAGTGTTAACAAAAAATATTCAGGTTGGTTTTGATCCAGATACTGGACAGGCTATCTATGAAGATCAACATATTAATTTAACCCCCTTACCTTTTATTGTGGTTATTATTGACGAAGTAGCTGATTTGATGTTGGTGGCTGGAAAAGATATAGAAGCAGCAGTTCAGAGGTTGGCACAAATGGCAAGAGCAGCAGGTATACATGTTGTTATGGCTACCCAGAGGCCATCAGTTGATGTAATTACGGGCACTATTAAAGCTAACTTCCCAACAAGAATTTCTTTTCAAGTAACTAGTAAAATTGACAGTAGAACAATTCTAGGTGAGCAAGGAGCAGAACAGTTATTGGGCCGTGGTGATATGTTATATATGGCTGGTGGAGGAAAGGTTACAAGAGTACATGGACCATTTGTTGACGATGTGGAAGTAGAAAAAGTTACATCATTTTTGTCTAACCAATCTGTTCCAGACTATGATGAGACAATTACTGAAGAGCCTGATAGCATAAATAATGAAGGTTTTTTTGGTTTAAAAGATAACAAAAATAATCAAGCTGATGAATTATATGACCAGGCAGTTGCATTAATTGCAAGAGAAAGAAGAGCAAGCACTTCTTTTATACAAAGACATTTTAAAATAGGTTACAATAGGGCGGCAACAATTATAGAGAAAATGGAAGAAAACAATGTTGTTTCTAAGCCAGGAAGAGCTGGTAAAAGAGAAGTTTTAATTGAGGATCATTGAATAAATGTTTAACCGGCTCATAATTTGTAAAAAGTTGTCAATTATTGCAATATGTATGGTATTTAGTTTTCAACCTGCTTTATCATTAGACTATAAAACACTTTTAGAATCTAAGGTTGAAAGTTTTTTTCATAATTTAAACACTATGGAAGGAGAATTTATTCAAGTTAGTCCTTCAGGCATTGTAAGTAATGGAAAAATTTTTATTGATTTACCTGGAAAAATTAGACTTGATTACACTAAACCAAATAATTTATTAATAACATGTAAAGGATTTTGGCTTGTCATTCAGGATAGAAAATTACAATCATCTAATAATATTCCAATACAACACACTCCTTTTGGAATTTTTTTAGACAAAGAAATCAATTTTAATAATAAAAAAATTATATTAGATTTAGAAAAAAAATTAGGAATTATAACTCTTAATTTACAGTTAAGAGAGAACATCCAAGCAGGACAACTAACTTTAGAGTTTTCAGAAAATCCATTTATGTTAAAAAAATGGACTATAAAAGATATGGTTGGTGATGAAACAACAGTTTTAATTCAAAAAACTAAATTTGGTCACAAATTACCCTACACACTTTTTTTCCCCGATGATTTTCCTGAGCCAAGCAGTTGAAATGAATTTTTA
>CAZFKZ010000055.1:0-8934 GCA_964519035.1 uncultured Rhodobacterales bacterium
TGGCATCGATTGAATTTTCAACCAATTCTTTCAAGGCTGAGGCTGGTCTTTCAACCACCTCACCAGCTGCAATTTGATTAATAAGGTTTTCTGGAAGTCTTCTGATTCCCATTTTAAATCCTTATTATTTAATTAAGATAGTTTTTCCAGTTTTTTTATCGAAAGCTGGTGTTGCTTCTTCATTACTTTTCTTTCTTAATCTTAATGATTCTTTTTTAGTATCAACAATAATGCCTACACTTGGGATATTTCCAAATAGTATATCTATTCCAGTTCTTTCACTAAGTGCAATTCCTGTAGTTTCTTCATCAACAATCCTTCTTATATCTTTAGGAATATTTTTAGAATCAAATAATCCAACAAAGCTTTTTGCTTCACTTTGATTTTGGTTAGTCTTTATATTAAATTTTTCACTTAAAGCATTACTAACAATATTATCTTTACTATTATTTTTAATTTTATTTGGATCTATTTTGTATCCAGGAGGAATTATAAGCGATGGAGTTGTTGCCACTGAAAATTCATCTGGTATTGCTTTTTCTTTACCAACTGCTTTTCTAAAATCTGAACAACTAGATACAGATAAAATGATAGGTAAAAATAAAATAAAAAATTTTGGTAAACTATTTTTCATAATAAGAACTCTCAGTAGTAAAAAATTGGTTAAATAAAAATAATGATGCACCTATGAAAATCACTGTATCAGCAAGGTTAAATGCTGGCCAGTGGAAATCATTGAAATGAAAATCTATGAAATCAACTACTTTACCATAAATGATTCTATCTATGGCATTTCCAATTGCACCACTAGCTATCAAAATAAAACCAAATGATGAATACCTTGGTAATTTGAAAGATGATGAAATCAACCACACACTTACTCCAAATGCAAAAATAGTAAGAGCATATCTACCAACTTGACCAGAATTTTGCAAAAATCCAAAAGAAATACCACTATTCCATACTGGTGTCATTGATAAAAAAGCATTAACTTCTATCGATTTGTATTGATTAAAAAGATTTTCAATTGCCCACTTTTTTGTTAAATAATCGAGAAAGATGAATATAATTAATATTCCTGAAAGTTTAAACATACCAATATTTTTTTTCATACCACTAACTTTTAAGCACACTTTTGCATCGACTACATATTTCATTATTTTCGTTAACTTCTTTAACTATTTTCCAGCATCTTTGACACTTGCCACCAGAAGCAAGTTCAACATCAACTTCAATAATATTTTCTTTAATATTAGGGTTGAAATTCATTTCAACATCTGAACAAATAAATAAATCAGGTAAATTCATTACTTTTAATTCGTCAAATATATTTTTATTCGCATTTATTGTTAATTTAGCTTGCAAACTAGAACCAAGCATCCCTTCTTTTCTTTTCTCTTCAATCGCAGTGGTGACTGTTGATCGTAATTCTCTGATATTAGTCCATTTTTCTCCAATTAATTGATTAAACCACTTTTCATGAGGTTTAAAATAAGTCTGAAGATGAACTGAATTTTCTGGATCTTTATATCTAGTTTGCCAAGCTTCTTCAGCTGTGAAACAAATTATAGGCGCTAACCAAGTTGTTAATGAATTAAATAAAATGTCCATTACTGTTCTACAAGCTCTGCGCTCTTTGCTATTGAGCTTATCACAATACAAAGTATCTTTTCTTATATCAAAATAAAATGCAGATAAATCTATTGAACAAAAATTATGTATGTCTGTATAAATATCATGCAAGTTAAATTTTTCAGTATTTATTTCAATTTTTTGGCTTAACTCAGATACTCTATGAAGTACCCATTGCTCTAATTCTGGCATTTCATCAAAATCAATTTTCTCATTTTCTTCAAAGTTATTTAAAGCTCCTAATAGATATCTAAGAGTATTTCTTAATCTTCTGTAGTGATCAGAATGTCTAACTAGTATTTCTTTACCTATTCTAAGATCATCATAATAATCTGATCCTACAACCCATAAACGAAGAATGTCGGCTCCAAATTCATTGATAACTTTTTGAGGTGCTGTAATATTACCTAAAGACTTAGACATCTTACGACCCTGCTGATCAAGAACAAAACCATGAGTTAAAACTGCGTCATATGGTGCTCTTCCTCTAGTTCCACAACTTTCTAATAAAGAAGAGTGAAACCAACCTCTATGCTGATCTGTTCCTTCTAAATATAAAGATGCAGGCCAGAATAAATCATTTCGTTCTTCAAGGACGAAAGCATGAGTGGAACCTGAATCAAACCAAACATCAGCAATGTCCTTAACGGCTTCATAATCTTCTTCATTATATTTTGAACCAAGAAAATAGGAGGATGGTTTTTCAAACCAAGCATCTGCTCCATAAACTTTGAAAGCTTCAACCACTCTATCTACCACCTCTTGATCTCTAAGTGGTTCTTGTGTTTTTTTATTTACAAATATTCCTAATGGAACTCCCCAGGCTCTTTGTCTTGATATGCACCAGTCGGGCCTATCTTCGATCATCTTTGTTATTCGATTTACACCTTGAGGAGGGTAAAAAGTTGTTTTTGAAAGAGCTTCTAGCGCAGTTTTTCTTAGGTTATTAGTTTCCATAGAAATAAACCATTGGGGAGTTGTCCTAAAGACAAGTGGAGCTTTAGATCTCCAACTATGAGGATAGGAGTGATTTAAAGTTCCTCTCCCTATCAAACCACCATGTTCAGACATTATGTCAGCTATTTTTTCATTATCTTTAAGAACTCTCAATCCACCCAAAAGTGGTAAATCAGAATTTAAAATACCATTATCTGAAACTGTTTCAGGAATAGGCAAATTATTTTTTTTACCTAGTTCGAAGTCATCTGAACCATGTCCTGGAGCTATATGTACAAAGCCTGTACCTTGATCTGTGGTGACAAAGTCTGCTTCGAGAAGTAAAACATCATGAGGATATCCAAAATCTTTAAGAGGATGAGCTAATTTCATACCTTTAAGATCACTACCTTTGAGTTTAAGAACTTCTTCGTATTCTTCTATCATCAATTCCTTGATAACATTTTCTAATAGATCTGAAGCTATGCCAATTTGGTCTCCATTTTTAGCTAACGAACTATCATTAACCTTACTAATTTTAATAAATGAGTAATCAATCTCCCTACCATAAGCTACAGCTCTATTTCCAGGCATTGTCCATGGTGTTGTTGTCCAAATAATAATTTGGAAAGATTTCAAAGCTTCAACTGAAGCCTCAATAATAGGAAACCTTGCAAATATAGTTGTACTAGTGTGGTCATGGTATTCGATTTCAGCTTCAGCAAGTGCAGTCTTCTCAACTGGGGACCACATAACTGGTTTAACACCTCTGTATAAACTACCATTCATTAAAAACTTTCCAATCTCAGACATTATTATTGCCTCAGATTCATATTTCATAGTAGCGTATGGGTCTTCCCAGTCACCATATACACCTAAACGTTGGAATTCTTCAGATTGTACATTCATCCAATTTTGAGCAAAATCTCTGCACTCTTTTCTAAATTCAACAATTGGAATATCGTCTTTATTTTTTTTCTTTTTTCTGTAGTTTTCTTCTATTTTCCACTCAATAGGTAATCCATGACAATCCCAACCCGGCACATAATTGGCGTTTTTACCTAACATTGACTGAGAACGATTAATGACATCCTTAATAATTTTATTCAGTGCATGACCTATATGAAGATTGCCATTAGCATAAGGAGGACCATCATGAAGAATAAATGGCTCAGCATCTTTTCTTAGCTTTCTTAATTTTTTGTATAATTTGGTATCTTCCCAAATTTTTAATATTTGAGGCTCTTTAGTTGGCAGTCCAGCTCTCATTGAGAAATCTGTCTTGGGCAAATAAACGGTATCTTTGTAATCAGTCATTAATTTTACTCTTATTTTAACTTATGAAAATCAATTGCTTTTTTAGTATCTATTGATATCTGCTCTTTTAGTTCGTCTAAAGAATTGAATTTTTTTTCTTGTCTTATAAAACTCAATAACTCAACTTTCACTCTATTACCATAAAGATTAGTGTCAGTGTTGTTATTTTTAAAATCAATGACATGTGTCTCTATATTCACAGAACCATCTGATACAGTTGGCCTTGTACCAATGTTTGAAATAGATGGAAGCCAATCAGTTTCTTTTTCTAATTGATTATCATTTATTATTTTTAATCTAGTTACATAAACTCCAAATGGTGGCTTTAAAAAAGTTTTCATATCTACGTTTGCAGTAGGAAAGCCTAATTCTCTCCCTTGCTGTTTTCCTTTAATAACGATACCCGTAATACCCCAGTTTCTTCCTAAAAGATTTTTTGCAATATCTAGTTTACCATCTTTGATTAAACCTCTTATTACTTGAGAACTAATAATTTGATCGCTTAAACTATCTGAATCATTATTTGATTTTATTTGAGCTAAATCCACTCCTAATATTTCCAAACCAATTTCTTTAGCATATTTTTTGGCACCTTCGATCGTACCTTCTCTATTTTTACCAAATTTGAAATTAAAACCTGCAAACATAGCTTTAACGCTAAATTGTTTTAATAAAACGTTTGATAAAAATTCATTAGGAGAAAGGTTTTTTAATTCTTCATTGAAGTTTATTATTATTAAATAATCAACTCCAAGCTTAGCTAATTGATATTCTTTTTCATAATTATCTAAAAGTTTGAAAGATGCACTTTTTGAGCTAAAAAAGTCTCTTGGATGAGGATCGAAAGTAACAACTCCAAATGGCATTTTATTTTCAATTGCTCTTAATTTTGCCATCTCTAATAGTCTGACATGACCATTATGAACTCCGTCAAAATTACCTATGGCGACAACAATATCTTTATCTATTTGTGATGAGTTTTCTCCAATTTTCCATTTTATAACTTTCATAAATCTTTATAACCTTTTTAGGAATTTAAACTCAAGCCTATATGTTATCATTTAATGATTTTAATAACATTTTTGCGTTATTAAGATATATGCTTTATAAATTAACTAATAAAAACTTGAGCTACTATGTTTTTTATTACTTAAGTGGAGATTGATTTGTTTAACGATAATATAAATTTAGACTTTGAAATTATTTCAAACCTTTTAAATAGTACAATTCAGGTTTTTGTTACATACACAGGACAAGTGCTTGGTGCCAGCTTAATTTTAATATTAGGTTTCTATTTTGCCGGAAAACTTAGTAAAATTGCCAGAAGAAATTTAAACTTATTCAATAAGATTGATCCTTTAATAGTTCCTATTATTGGTAATATCATAAGATATGGAATTATTATAATCACACTAATTGCTGTTTTAGGTCAATTTGGTGTCCAAACCACTTCTATAATAGCAGTATTAGGTGCTGCAGGCCTTGCAATTGGCCTCGCTCTTCAAGGAACTCTATCAAATGTGGCGGCTGGGGTTATGCTATTGTTGTTAAGACCTTTTACAAGCGGTGACTGGGTAGAAACTGGTGATGTTTCTGGAACGATACGTGAAGTAGGATTATTTACAACAATCATTGATACTTTCGATAATGTTTACGTTTCAATTCCAAATTCAAGTATTTGGAACAGCACAATAACCAATCACTCACATTACAAAACAAGAAGAATTGATGTCGATATAGGTATACATTATGATACAGATTTAGATTTAGCATCGGAGGTACTCTTGAGTCTTGCTGAAGATAAACGAGTTTTAAACGATCCTAAAAAACCCCAGTTTCTTGTTATGAAATATGATGACAGTTCCATTGTTGTGAGACTTAGACTTTATGCACATACAAAGGATTGGTATTCACTGTATACGGATTTAATGAAACAACTAAAGCCCGCACTAGATAAAGCAGGCATTGAAATACCTTACCCTCATAGAGTTATTACCCAAAAAAGTGTATAAGCATGTCTACCACAAAAAAATTAAATGATGGTTTAGTAAAACTTACAAGAGACAATATTTCTAAAGGTCAAATTAGAGAAACAATTAGAAGTATTCCAGGAAGTGATAAAGTACTCTCAGATAATGATCTACTTAGTGCAAGAAGAAAAATTATACCGGATATAGGTATTGGCGAAGATATCTATATTTTTGCTTATGGCTCTTTATTGTGGAACCCTACTGTAGATTATGAAGAACAGTTCATTGCAAAAATTTTTGGTTTTCATAGAAGCTTTTGTATGAAAACCAGATTAGGAAGAGGTTCTTTTGAAAATCCAGGGTTAATGTTAGGTCTTGATAAAGGTGGATCGTGTCTTGGCTCAGCTTTTAAATTAACAAATAAAACAGCTATTCAAAATATAGATATTTTATTTAGAAGAGAGATGGTAACAGGTGCTTACAGACCTAAACTTTTAAAGACTAAACTCGAAAATGGAAAAAATGTATTATCTTTAGCTTTTACTGTA
This sequence comes from uncultured Rhodobacterales bacterium, assembly GCA_964519035.1. GTDB lineage: Bacteria > Pseudomonadota > Alphaproteobacteria > Puniceispirillales > Marisalimonadaceae > CAJJBL01. The sequence goes on from CAZFKZ010000055.1 coordinate 6,404, forward strand.
GATAAAAAGCATAAGAACTATTTTCCTAAAAATACACCTCAAATCAAAGCTAATATAATTTCTAAAGCTCATGGATTCTTAGGAAGTTGTGAAGAATACTTAAATAATACATTAGAGAGTTTATCAGAATTAAAAATTACTGATAAAGAAATGAAAAAAATATCTTTTTTAATAAAAAAAAATACTTAGTTAAAGAATAAATAAAATTGAATATTAATGATGAAATAGTAACTTTAAAATTAGCAATTCTAAAAGAAAATCTTAAACAAAACTGGAGACTAGATAGTGATGTTTGGGATGAAGAGTTTCCTTATGACTATAGATTTGAAGATACATATCTGCAATTAAGTTTTATTTTTAGAGATTTTAATATTGTAGAATTAAGTCAACTAGTAAAGTTTACAGATCTATTCAATATTAAGGACTTTAATCATTCAATTTCTTCTTTAATAAATAACTACATTAAAAGTTGTGTGGAATATTTAAATTATGAAATTGATGGAAAGTCTGAAGAGTATTTTCAAATATACGATAAAAACAACAATTGTTTTTCTTATGAAAAAAAGATTAAAGAGGAATTAAAAAACAATACAAGAAGAGTTTAATCTATTTTTTTAATTTTTGAATTTGATCCCATGCGGAATTTATAGATCTCATTTTATTTTTACTTTCATTAATAACCTCAACAGGTACACCTTTACTAATTAACAAATCAGGATGATGCTCTTTAGATAACTTAATATATTTTTTTCTAATAGTTTGAAGATCATCATCAGGACTACTTTCCAAAACTATATAAGGGTTTAGTTTGTCTGAAGATTTTCTACTCTCTTGAATACTCTCGAACTGACTTTGAGTTAAACCAAAAATATAAGCTATATTTTGAATCATTACCTGCTCATTGTTGCTTACCTCACCATCAGCTTCTGCGATATAAAACAATACATTTATAACTTCTTCAAGTACGTTTAAATTACCTTTATAAATTTCAGAAATTTGTTTAGCATAAGGCTCGTATCCTGTACTTTCTTCTTTAGCTTTATTAAATATTTTTGCTACTTGATCAATTTCACTTTCAGGAATTTGGAGTTTTTCTTTGACCGCTATTAACTCTTCTTTACTAACTTGACCATCGGCTTTACTTAATTTCGCTGATAAAACAATTAGAGATAAAGCAAAAACTTCTTGCGAATTAGATAAAGATTTATATTGTCTTGATGCATTTGCAGATGAAAGTTTGCCGCCTACAAAAGATCCTAGTAAAGCTCCAAAAGGCCCTCCAAAAGAAAAACCAATAATTCCCCCAATTAAACTTCCCCAAATTGACATATATTATCTCTCACAAAATAAATTTATTAAAATTAACTATTATTAATGATGCTACCTTTTATCTTTTATAATTCAAACTTCCTACATTTTTTTTAAGATTAAGAATAATAATAACGTTAAATTTGATTAATTAGAGTTTTTCAACATATAAGATAACACTATTAATTTAATCAAAGGGCATGCCAATGAAAAAAATAGCGAAACTTCATTATTTTCCTGGTCGTGGAAGAGCAGAATCTACGAGGTGGATGTTAGCAATAAATAATATTGAATTTGAAAATATTTCAATAAAAACACCTGAAATGCTATTGTCACTCCGTGCTACAAATAAGCTTCCATTTGACCAAATGCCTCTCCTTGAAATTGATGGAATAAATCTAAGTCAATCTAGTGCTATGGTTAGATTTCTCGCCCGATTAGGCGGTCTTTACGGTACAAATGAGGAAGATGCACTCTGGTGTGACATGATAGCTGGCGCTGTTTCAGATTTTGCAGAAACCGCTTTACAGGCCGCGTTTCAACCTTCACCTGAAATCGCCATTAAATCTCTTAAAGATCGATTTAGTAAGTTTGGGCCTTGTTTTGAAGACCATCTCTTAAAAAATAGTTTTGGTTTTTGTGCTGGAAAACAAATGACTTTTGCTGATGTTCTTCTAGCTGAGGCCTTAAGTTCATATTTAGAATGGATACCCAACATCCTTAAAGATAAACCCCAAATATCTGCATTATATGAAAAAGTTTTAAACGTTAAGGAAATTAATATTTATCTTAATTCGTCACAAAGATATCCAATGCCAGGAAAAAATTATGTTATTGACGTTGCAAGAGTACTTCAAAGAGCTCTTCCAGATCACATGTCAAACCCCAACCGTTTTATTTCAAAAAATTAACGACTTAATGATTTAATAATAGATTTATTTATTATTTTAATATTTCGCCTTTAATTTACCTTAATAACTTCTCAATTAGACCTTAATTTATGGGCTTTATAGAATTATAAATAAAAAATATTTTTCATTTATAATCCTCCTAGTAGCATTAGCTGTTTATTCAGCTAATGCTATAAATCTTTAAATATATAAATTGATAATTCCGAAGATAACTCCTTTAATTAATCAAATTAAAAGTGAACTGAAGAGTTACTTAGTGGCTTTTGATCTGGTGGTGTAAAAGTAGTAAGATCAATACCTTCAACTGCAGTT
>CAZFKZ010000056.1:0-8598 GCA_964519035.1 uncultured Rhodobacterales bacterium
TAAATTTTCAAATACGTTTGAGCTTGTTATTTCTTGTCCTGGAAAAATTATGCAAGCTCTTTCTATTACATTTTTTAATTCTCTTACATTACCTGGCCAATTATGTTTTGTAAGTGCAGTAATGGCATCTGGAGTGAAAATAGGTTGGCTAGACTTCTCTAAATTTAAACTATCCTTTAGCTTTATAAGTAAACTAGGTATATCAGTTCTTCTTTCGGCAAGTGAAGGAACATTTATGGGTAAAACATTAATTCTAAAATATAAATCAGCTCTAAATTCACCACTTTCTACTTTTTTTTCTAAATCTCTGTGAGTAGCGCAAATTAACCTGAGGTTAATTTTAATATCTTCAGCCCCGCCAACTCTTTGAATCGACTTGCTCTCAATAGCTCTTAGAAGCTTTGCTTGCAAAGCTAGTGGCATATCCCCAATTTCATCTAAGAATAATGATCCACCGCTAGACTGTTCAAATCGTCCTTTTCTAAGTTTGTCTGCGCCTGTAAAAGAACCTTTTTCATGTCCAAATAATTCTGACTCTAATAACTCAGACGGTATTGCTGCACAGTTTACAGTTACAAAGGGTCCTTTTTTTTTGGAACATTTATGAATAGCTTGAGCAACTATGTCTTTTCCTGTGCCTGTTTCACCTAAAATTAAAGCTGTACTGTCCGTTTGAGAAACCATTCCAATTAAATTTCTCAATGACTTTGTCTCTCCACTTTCACCATCAATCATATCTTCTAATATATGAGTGTGAGATCTACTGGGATTTGATTGGTCAATAATTTCGTTAACTACATTCATTTAAACACTCGTCAAATAATTGAAATAAAAAAAGAATATTTTGTCATAAAAATGACTTTAAAAAATTATTCACAATAAAACAATTCAAAAATTAATAAATTTTACAATGTACAAAACAAAAAAAACAAAAAAAAACAATTTGGCAAACTTCTTGCTTCTTACATTCAACGATTTCAAGGAGTTTTAAATGAACCAAATTATTGTAGTTCAAAATAAGTTAACAATAGCATCTAACCTTTCTAATATACTAGAGAACAGAGATATAACAGTTATAAAAGCAGGAACTGATAGTTCTAAGCCTGATTTTTCTGGAATTGATCTTGTTGGTTATCAAGCAGATACCATAGTGTGTTCAGATATTTTTGAAAAAGAAATAGGCGGTTCTTCTAAACTTGTATCTATGGCAAGACAGGCTAAATTAACAAAGGTAATTATTATAAGTGATAATAATAAAATAGATGGTATAGAAATTAAAGATGAACTTGGTGGGGCTATAAAAAGAATATCTCTTCAAGATTATACTGATCCATATGCCTTAGAGTTAATATTTAATATTTGTTGTCCTAATATTTCTTTTGCTGCGGGGGATTCCCAAACTTTTGAACTTTTGTCTCTAGCAAGACGTGTTGCAAATACAGATGTGACAGTGTTTATAAATGGACCTACTGGTTCTGGCAAAGAAGTTTTAGCAAATTATCTTCATGATAACTCAAATAGAAAAGGTGAGCCTTTTGTAGCTGTCAACTGTGCTGCCATTCCTGAAAATATGCTTGAGGCTATTTTATTTGGTCATGAAAAAGGAGCTTTTACAGGTGCTTCTAACGCAAACAAAGGAATATTTAGAGCAGCCGATAAAGGCACATTACTTTTGGACGAAATATCAGAGATGCCTTTATCTTTGCAAGCAAAATTATTAAGAGTTTTACAAGAAAGAAAAGTTACTCCTGTGGGTGGACAAAGAGATATTGATGTTGATGTTAGAGTGTTGGCAACTTCAAATAGGGATATGGCTTCAGAAGTTAGACAGTCTAGATTTAGAGAAGATTTATATTACAGGTTAAATGTATTCCCATTGCAAACTAAAAATCTATCTGCTCGTAAAGACGATATATTACCAATTTCTTTAAAAATATTAGATAAACATAAAAAAGAAAATGGAACTATTCCTTTTATTAATTATGAAGCTCGTGAGTTGTTAATCAATCACAGTTGGCCTGGTAATGTAAGAGAATTAGAGAATACTCTTCAAAGAGCACTCGTTTTAAGTGATCATTCTGTAATTGAAAAATCTTCAATTATGATTGATCAGTCCCTTTTAAATATTAACGAAAAATCTTCAGTTGAAACTCTTGCAGATCAATTAGCATTTGCTAGAGCCACTTATTAACATTTTAAAAGGAATTATAACATGCAGGTAAATTCTCAAAGTAATGGTTTAGCTAACTTAAGACAAAATATCTTAGATAAGGCAAACGAAGCTTTTTCAGGTGGAGAAAAAGCAGAAGACTTCTCAAAGAAAATTGGAGATGCGTTAAATTCTGTAGCTGAAAATCAAAATAAATCAGCAGAGATTACTAAAGCGTATGAACTTGGAAAAGAAACTGACTTAACTAAAGTAATTGTACAGCAACAAATATCAAACATTGCATTTCAAATGACTTTAAACGTTAGAAACAAAGTACTTAGTTCATATAAAGATATTATGAATATGCCGGTTTAATTAATTACATTAGGAAAAAAAAATGGCTGAAGCAACAACTGGAAATAATCTGGCAGGTTTAGATCAAGGAACTGGAATCATGAGTAGAGTATCATCTACTTTTTCTAATGTTCGAAGGATGAGCGCTGATCCTGCTGTACAAAAATCTGTCCCATTAGTTTTTGGAGTGATAGTTGCGTTTATAGGTATCATAGTTTTTTTTACTATGCAAAAACCTGATATGACTACACTTTTTGCATCTCTTCCAGAAAGTGAAAAATCAGCTGTAATTCAAACTCTTAAACAAAATGGAGTTGATGTATCTTTAAATCCTTCCACTGGTGAAGTTGTCGTTCCACTTGATGCTTATCATCAAGCACGAATGCTTTTAGCTGCAGAAGGTTTGCCTGCTTCAGTACCTGACGGATATCAAAGCCTTGGAGATATGCCAATGGGAACCAGTCGTTCAGTTGAGGCTATTAAAATTAAGCAAAGCTTAGAAGCTGAGTTAGCAAGATCTGTTAATTTTATTTCTGGAATAAGTTCTGCAAGAGTACATTTGGCAATTCCTGAAAAAACAGTTTTTGCAAGAGAACTTGCATTGCCATCGGCATCTGTATTTGTAAAACTTTCTAATGGAAGGTCACTAGGAAGGCAGCAAGTACAGTCTATTGTTCACTTGGTGGCGTCTTCGGTTCCAAATTTACCAGCTGAAAATATTACTGTAGTCGATCAATTTGGAGAGTTATTATCAAAGCCTTCAAGCGATGTCGGCTCATCAGTATCAAATGAACAAATGTCACAAACTATGAGATTAGGCGAGATATATCGTTCTAGGGTCATTTCACTTTTAACACCTATGGTTGGAGCAGGCAATTTAAAAGCTGAAATTAATGTAGATATGAATTTTACTAAAAGCCAAACAACAACAGAATCTGTTGATCCAAAAGGAAATGCCCTAAGAAGTGAACAAACATCTTTGGATGAAAGTGCAAACCCTGAAGCTAAAGGAATTCCTGGAGCGTTATCAAATGCTCCACCTTTAGCTCCTGATTTAAAGCAAACAGTTCCTGATGCACAAAATGCAGGCAATAATCTTAAACAAAGAAGTCAAACTTCTGTTAAAAATTATGAAGTCAGTAAAAAAGTTGAAACGACAACAGCTCAATATGGACAAATTAGCAAAATAAAAGCTGCTGTTATTATTAGAGAGAAAAAAATCATTGCAGAAGATGGTACAGGTTCTTTTGAAAAACTTACTGATAAACAGTTGCTTGAGATTAAATCACTTGTGCAAGAAGCACTAGGTTTTGATAAAGCAAGAGGTGATAGCGTAACAGTTACTAGTAGTCCTTTTGTAGATATTATGGAAAAAGAGATAGCTCCTTGGTACGAAAGTAGTGCAGTTAAAGATCTTGCCCAACAACTTGCAACTGTTTTAATATTAGCCATAGTAATCTTTGGAGCTCTCCATCCTTTATTAAAAAGAGTTCTTGTACCTTCTGGTTTTGCACCAGGAGCAGGATCTATCGCTGACATTGATGAGGATGATAATGATAAAGTTGAAGTTTCAGAAGGAGAATCGTTAGAGGATATCAAAGCTAAGTTAAAACCTAAAAAGACAGCTATATCAGCAGAAATGCTAGACACAGCTAATACTTATGATGATAAAGTAGCTGTAATAAGAATGATAGTTGGAGATGAAGCTGGTCGAGTTTCAAGTGTATTCAAAAGTATGATGGAAAAAGATAGTTAATTTTAAAGGAAGTAGGGTAGTTCAATGGCTGAAGCAGCAAAAAAAACAGAAGTTAAACCAAGCGAAATTTTTGAAGGTTTAACTGGCACCCAAAAATGTGCAATCTTGATGATGCTTATTGGAGAAGATGAGGCAGCTGAAATTATGGGTAATTTATCACCTAAAGAAGTTCAAGTTTTAGGATCAGCAATGTATTCAGTGCAGGGTCTCGGCCAAGATACTGTTAATTTGGTATTAGACGAATTTTTAGCTATCATTAAGGCTCAAACAAGTCTGGGTATTTCAGGAGGTAACTATATAAGGAATGTCTTAACCAAATCTCTTGGAGACGATAAAGCTCAAACTGTATTAGGAAAGATAACGCCTACTGATAGTAATAAGGCTATAGAGATATTAGATTGGCTTGATGCGCGGTCAATTACGGATCTAATTATTGACGAACATCCACAAATTATAGCCTTAATTATTTCTTATTTAGAGCCTGGTACTGCTTCAGATGTTTTAAATTTTTTACCTGAGAAAGATCAGTCAGACATTATTAGAAGAATCGCTACTTTACAAACAGTTCAGCCCGAAGCTCTAAAGGAGTTAGACAGAGTTATGCAAAAGGTATTTTCTTCAAATGCTAGCCTGCGAGCAAGTAAGGTTGGAGGTGTACAAGCAGCAGCTAAAATAATGAACTTTTCATCTGGAGATGGTGAAGCTAGAATTATGAAAGAAATTTTAAAAGAAGACAAAGCTCTCATGCAAGCTATTCAAGATAGTATGTTTGTATTTGAAACTTTGTTAATGTCTGATGATAAATCTTTACAAACTCTGTTAAGAGCCGTGGAGGATGACTTAATCATTCTTGCGCTAAAAGGTGCTGATGATGAATTAAAAAATAAGTTGTTTGGATGTATGTCACAAAGAGCAGCTGCAAATATTCAAGATGAAATGGAAGCTTTGGGACCAGTAAGGTTGACTGAAGTACAAGAAGCTCAAAAACAAATTATCGCAGTAGCAAGACAAATGTCTGATGAAGGTACAATCGTGTTAGCAGGCCGTGGTGGTGATGATTATGTATAAAAATTTATAAAGTGATTTATTATGTCTCTAAAAATCAACTATGATGAAAATATCAATAGCAAAGATATAGTTCCATTAGAGAGCTCTGAAATTAATTCTATTTTGAAAGCTCAATCAGATTCAGTTTTTGTTGAAGAAACAAAAATGAAACAAAATAAGTCTGATTTTGTTAAAAAATCATTAATTGATATTGCCTTGGAGTTTAAAAATAAAGAAACTGAATCTGATACAGCTAAACAAATAGGTGAAGAAAACTCTTTGTCAAATGAAGTTGAGAGTCAGGAAAAATCTATACCACAAGAAATTGTATCCCAAGAAAATAGTTTATCTGAAGTTAATGAAGACAATAAAATTGACCCTACAGAAATACTTTCAAGTAAAGATATCTCTGATCAAAAAGATTTATCACTTGAAAAAGAAAACGTAGAAAATGATAATCCAATAAATGCATCTGAAAGTTTTGAACAAAATCAGGAAGATATTAAGCCACAGATTGAAGAAGATACCCAACAAGCCCTTAATTCAGTTAGAGATGCTGTATCTCAGTCAATAAACAAACCTTCTGAAGAAAAATTAAATGTTGAACCTATTAGTGATAACGAGAAAGAAATAGATAACGCTTCTCAAAAAATAGGAGAAGATTTAGAAAGTTTTAAAAATATATTTTCTGACCTTTCAAATATTACACAAGATATTTTATATGAAACAATAGAAAATAAAATTGTTGAAATTGCTCAAGAGTTAGCTGGGTATCAAATCGATAAGATGCCAGAAAAATATGAAAAAAAAATTAAAACGTTTTTAAAAAATATCAATCGTTTTGAAGAGAAAATGTCAATAGAAACTAACGATAAAGACTATGAAGCATTATCTAACATAGATGAATTTAATAATATTAATAATGAAATTAAGTTTTCACCCAATTCCCAACTTTCTAGAGGTGATATAGTTCTAAATTGTGGTGGAATGCATTATTCAGAAAAAACAAAAAATAATATTAAAATCGTAAATAAGAATGAAAAATAAATTATATTGGAGTTTGTATGTCTTTTCAAAAAAATTTAATTGCGAATATTTCTGAAATTAAAAGACAAAAGGCTATTGTGAGTTCAGGTCGAGTAAATAGATTTGATGGTAATGTCTTGTATTGTGATCCCTTTCCTGCACCAATTGGAAGTCTATGTCTAGTTAAAGATCAACTATCTAAAAATATTTTAGCAGAAGTAATTAGCTTTGATCAAAATCATAATATGCTGGCTATTTTAGAGCACTCTTCACATATAGTAGCTGGATGTGAGGTAACTTTATTTGACGATGGACGATATATAAACGTAGATGAAACTTTGCTGGGTAGGGTTACTGACGCTTTTGGAAAACCTTTAGATGATAAACCTAATCTTGATATTCATAAAAAATGGCCACTTATGGGTAAATCTATGAACCCACTGAAAAGAAGTTTAATTAAAAAACCTTTAGATGTTGGAGTAAGAATTATTAATGCGTTGTTAACAGTTGGAAGAGGACAACGATTAGGGATTATAGCGGGATCCGGTGTTGGTAAATCTATATTATTGGGAATGATGAGTAAATACACAGAAGCTGATATTGTTGTTGTAGCTTTGATTGGTGAAAGAGCAAGAGAAGTTGGCTCAATGGTGAATGAATTATTTGATAATGATACTTCAAACAAAATTACAGTTGTGGCCGTTCCTGCTGATAGATCGCCACTAATGAGAATAAGAGCTGCTAATAGAGCGACGGCAATTGCAGAATACTTTAGAGATCAAAATAAAAATGTCCTTCTTATTATGGATAGTTTAACAAGAATAGCTCATGCCAAAAGAGAAATTGGTTTATCCCTGGGCGAAGCAACTACATCCAAAGGCTATCCAGCCTCAGTTATTTCTATGATACCAAATCTCATTGAAAGAACAGGAACTAGTGATAATGGAGAAGGAAGTATTACTGCTTTCTATACAATTTTGGCAGATGGAGACGATAATAATGATCCCGTAGTTGATACTGCTCGTGCAATTCTTGACGGCCATATAGTCTTAAGCCGATTAAACGCTCAAATGGGTATTTATCCAGCTGTAGATATTTCTCTTTCAATAAGTAGAGTTATGAATGATTTGATATCAGATGAACATTCTGATTGTTCTAAGCATTTTCGAAAACATATTACTACCTATCTTGAAAATAAAGATCTCTTATTGATGGGAGGATATAATCCTGGTCAAGATAAAGATTTAGACGATGCAATAAGGATGTGGCCTAAAATAATCGATTTTATAAGTCAACCTAGTAAACAAAAAGCTAGCTATGAAGAATCAGTTTCAGAGTTATTGAAATTATATAAATAGGTATTTAAATTGTTAAAAAAAATTAAAAGATTTCAGAGACTAGCGACTTTAAGAAAAAGAGATATCTCAAGAGAAATATCTAATTCTAATACGTTACAATTGGAGATAGATAAAAATCAAAACTTAATTAATCAAATAGATTTAATTATGGAAAGTGGAAAAGTAAAATCTGATCAAGAATTAATAAGTGCAGGATATTTTAAAAATAATACACAATTACTAAGTACGCTTCAAAGTCAAAAAAACATTGCTAGTAATAGACAAAATTACCTCATATCAGAAAAAAAAATAATATATTCAAAAATTATAACTAATAATCTTAAAAAAAATAAAGCTGAAGAAAAGTCAAACGAATATAAAAAACATTATCTCCAAAAATTAGATGATAAAAATTTATAATCTAGTCCAATTTATAACTAATAATCATTGAAAAAGTAATGGCATTATATTTGCAGTACATTTATGAATTTTACGGGATTTCATATGGTTAATATTATTGATAGTGGTGCTAAGAGTTCACAAATTTTGTCTGGTGTTATCACAGAAGAAAAAGATTTATCTGTATTAGGTTCTCTATTTTCTATTATTGAACCTTTAGAAACTAATAAAGAACAACCTATTGACGAATTTACGATTGGTTTTGAAGAAAAGCAAATCATAGAAAAAATAACCCTAATTATTCCTGATTTTCAACAAAAAAAAATAAAAATAGATGATATAACATTTTTAGAAAAAAATATAATGGCAGACGATAGTTTAACTTTACCAGAAAAAGATAAAATTATCAATTTCGCTAAACGAAGTTTAGTGGCTAAGCAAATACAATTTTCATTATTATCAAAAAAACAAAAAAATGAATTGTCAGATAATATACCCAATCAAATGTCTGAAAATTCTCAAAATAATAA
>CAZFKZ010000057.1:0-8424 GCA_964519035.1 uncultured Rhodobacterales bacterium
CCAGGACAAATAGGTTTAGTAATGGGATGTGGTCCTATTGGCTTAGTAACGGGATTAGCAGCTTTAGCAGGTGGTTGTTCTAAGGTTTACATAGCTGATGTTCTTGGTGATAAATTAAAAATGTGTGATCATTACCCAGATTTAATTCCAGTCAACTTAACTAAGGAAAATTTGTCAGAGAAAATTATGGATGAAACTGGTGGTTGGGGAGTTGATCGTTTCTTTGAATGCAGTGGAGCAGTTAAAGCTTATGAGTCTATTTTTACTTGTTGTTCTCCGGGCGCACATGTTGTGTTAATAGGCAATAATGCAGAACCAGTTCCAATGAACTGGGCAATTCTATTTTCTAAAGGATTAGAATATCAAACAGTTCATAGGTATTCTCATCAGTATGAGCCTTCAATAAGATTATTAGGTAGTGGTAAGATTGATGTAAAACCTATGATTACCCATACGTTTAAATTTGAAGAGAGTGTTGAGGCGTTTGAAAGAGCAGCAGAACATAGACCAACAGACGTAAAGCTTCAAATTAAAATTGATCAGTAAATTGATATAATAATTGGATGGTCCTAAAAGAGTATTTTAAAGAAACTATCTTGTGGTGTAACCACCATCAACTACTAAGACTTCACCGGTGACATAACTGGATGCTGGGCTACATAAGAAGAGTGCAGCTGAGGCAATCTCATGAGGTTCTGCTAATCTATTCATTGGTGTTTGGCTATGCCAAGTAGGATACCAATGCTCATATTTTTTTGGTAAATTTGTAATATCTGTTTTAACATAACCAGGAGCAATAGCATTAACTCTAATATTTTGGTTAGCGTAATCACTTGCTAAGCTTTTGGTCATCATATGTACCGCAGCTTTCGAGGCATTATATGCCACTTGAGGCTGAGGTATGTTAGAGACTAATCCAGACATTGAACCAATATTGAGAATAACTCCCTCAGCTTGTTTCTTCATAGGCGGAATGACAGAGCGACACATACGAAAAACTGCATCTACGTTGATGTCCATAATTTTATCAAGAAAATCATCACTAAATTCATCTGTATCCCCATGCTGAGCCACTCCCGCATTATTTACAAGAATATCCACTCTGCCATGTTTTTCTAAAGTGAAATCAATGGCCTTTTGAGGAACTGATTTATCAAACAAGTCTCCCTTATAAAAAGAAACATTATAATTAGCTTTTTTTAGTTCTTCTACTCCACCATTTACGTCTTCCCTATCAGTTATAACTAATTTAGCACCAGCTTCACCGAGAGCATGGGCAATTGAAAGACCTATCCCCTTTGCGCCTCCAGTTATATGAGCAATTTTACCGTCTAACTTAAATTTATCTAAAAACATTTACACCTCTTAATTTAAAAAATAATGAATTGATTTTACTAATCATTTAAAATATGTTTCGCAGCTTCTTCATCAGTGATAAGACCAAAAAGACATCCATTCATTAAAACGGATTTTATAGCCGAGGCTTTATGAATACCTCCAGCAATAGCTATAGTTCTCTTTTTTTTTATAAGTCTAAAGTCCTTACTGACAATTTCATCATATACGGAATGTTTTCCATTTATATCAAAAAAATTTCCACTGGACTCTGCATGAGCTCCATCTTTTTTTATTTGGTTAAAAATTTCTTTATCAACTAAATAGGGATGATTTTTCACTCTATTATATAAACTGGTACCACCTTTCATAGATCCAATACCTAATAAAATATAATCGCATTCCTCTTCTTTTTTAAGAATATCTTTTACAAATTTCAAATTAAAAAATTTATTTTTTTCTTTTAAAGATGGGAAAATATAAGGAGCACCTAAGTGATAGCAGCTACCATTAGTTTTTTTTGAAAGCGTATTTAACCCTAAAAGTGGGTTGAAGGACAAATCACTCCTCAAGGATCCAGTAGTATCAATAAAACTTACATTCTCTTTGATTTCAGGCAATATGCTAGCAATCCTTGCATTTGTAGAGCCAGTAGACCAACCAAAATTTCTACATTTTTCTGTATGTATTTTGTTAAGAAGAGTATTGGCACCAGCGTAAGCAACAGACAAAGGGTCAGGATCTAGAGTATCAGCAGTAGTTTCTTTATTTCTTGTGCTTTCAGTTGGAACAACTTCGATATGTTTAAGATCATATTTCTTTTGAAGAGCCTCTTCATATTGTCTACAGATGTCAAAGGAGCCTTCTACAAAAACTTTTACTGATCCTCTTTTTTCTGCATCATTAAGAATACGATGAACCTGAACTGTGTTGATATTAAATTTTTTGGCAATTTCTTTTTGTGAAATTTTTTGTTTCCAGTACATCCAAGCGATTCTATTTGTGTATCGTTTAATATTTTTTTCTATTTTTATCACTTAGTTTTTCACTGCGCCTAGGGTTAAGCCAGAAACTATATTTTTTTGAAGGAATATTGTCAATAATATAGGAGGGATACTCTGAATAACAGTGGCTGCAGCAACATTACCCCATATTATTTGTGCCTGACTAACTTGTGCTGAAATAAAAATAGGGAATGTCCTAGACTCTGATACTGTAAAAAATAATGCAATCAGGAATTCATTCCAACTAAATATGAAAACAAATATTGCTACAGTTGCTATGCCGCCTTTAGATAGGGGAAGAGCAATTTTTAAAAATATATGAAACCAAGAAGCTCCTTCAATTCTAGATGCCTCAATTAGATCAATAGGAATTTTTTTAAAAAATGATGCTGAAACCCATACAGCAAATGGAATATTAAAAGCTGTATAAACTATTATTAAGGCGAACAAAGAATCTAATAAATTCAAATATTTAAATAAGATAAATAATGGCACTGCGGCAGCAACAGGGGGTAGCATTCTAGTACTTAAAATCCAATCAGCTAAAAAGTATCTACCTTTAAATTTAAAAAAGGTTAAACCGAATGCAGTGGGTAGAGAAAAAATAAGAGATACAATTGTTGAGCATATTGTTACGATAATTGAATTTATCAAATATCTGTAACTCTCAGATAACATAATGGTAAAATTTTTAATATATGTAAAGTCTGGTATCCATACAGGAGGCAAAGCAAACATTGCATTTTGATTCTTAAAAGATCCAAATAACATCCAAAGATTGGGCGCTAAAAATACAAAAGTAATTAAAGTAGCAAGAAAAAGTAAAATTACGTTTTTTCTAACTGAGGCCTTCATTTTTTTCTACCCTTCGTAAAAGTGTGACTGCAATTGTTGTCACTATTAAACTTATAATAAGAATGATTACTGCTGATGCAGACCCTGAGCCTATTTGAAAGCTTCTAAATTCAGTTCTGTAAGTGAAGAATGCCATCACTTCTGTAGATATTCCCGGTCCACCCCTTGTTGTTATATAGATAATGTCGAATAAACGAATACAATCAATTAACCTTAAAACTATTCCTAATAAAACAAAACTTAAAATAGAAGGTATTTCAATTTTTGTCATTACATGAAACCAGTTGGCTCCGTCTATTTTTGCAGCCTCATACTGTTCATTTGGAACAGTCATTAATCCAGCAAGTAGAAGTATCATCATGAAAGGCGTCCATTGCCATGAGTTGATAGCTATTACAGAGATCTTAGCTGGCAAAGACAAACCTAAATAAGCAAAAGGTTCGATACCAAAAACAGTTTCTAGGATATAACTAAAAATACCTAGTGTTGGATTTAAAATATATAAAAAAACCAATCCAACACAAAGAGGTGTTAGCATAATAGGCATAATTGTTATTGTTCTTAAGGTATTAGAAAATTTGATATGACGTATCTCAAAAAAAATTTTTGCCATGATAAAACCTAAAATGATCTCAATCGTAATGGAGCTAAATGCAATAACAAATGTATTTTTAATTGCAGTTGGAAAAACATCATCTTCAAATAAAAGGACATAATAGTTTTCCCATCCAATAAAAAATTTCTTATGCATTTTTGTTAATTTGGCTTGAAAAAAACTAAGGTAGACAGAATATAAAAAAGGAAAAATAGAAATTATAAGCAGAAAAAGGCAAGTAGGTAAAATAAATAAAAGTTTTTGAATTTTTTCACTTAGCATTGAAGAATCATATAAAAATTTTTTTATTTAAATGCTTGGGCTTTATAAAAAAGCCCAAGCAAAATTTATTATTAATTAATTAATTAATGTATCCTTCAGATTTAAGGAGTCTATCAATCTTTTTATTAGCTGTATCCATCGCATCTTGAGCTGATGATTCACCTGTAAGAGCCTTATTAACCTCTATTCCTAGAGTTTCAATTAGCTCAAAAGTTAAAGCATGTCTTGGGCGAAGCTCTTGCCACGCTCTTAAGCTTGACTCGTATAGAACTGGAGTCCAAGGTTGCTCAGCATTAATTTGAGGATCATTCATTGCTGAATGTCTGCTAGGAGGAGCTCCCATTAAAACCCACTCTCTGTGAATTTCAGGGCTTGCAAACCATTTCAGGTAATCCCAAGCAGCCTCTTTGTTTTTAGAGTGTTTGTTTACACAAGCAATCCAACCTCCAACTGGTGGAACTGACTCAGCTCCTACAGCATGAGGAAATAATGCTACTCCAAATTTTCCCTTCACCTTACTAATTTCAGGATCATTGAAAAGAGGTGTTCTTACAGACCAGTTATTGATCATTGCAACTTTTCCTTGGGTAAATGCTTTTGCTCTTTCATCCCAAGCATATTGTTCAACACCTGGAGGCATATAATTTACCATTTCTTGCATCCATTCAATAAATGCTACTGACTCTGGAGAGTTATAAAGTCCTCTTTGATCAGCATAAGCATCTGGTGAGCCAGGATAATTACTTTCCCACGGTTGTGCACCAGCTGAATAAATCCACTCATAGTATTGTTGTCCAGCAGCACTACCACGAGCCATATTCATCGCATAACCACCATCTAAGTCTGGGTATTTAGGATTATCTTTGAATAATTTCGCAGCAGCTAAAACTTCATCAAATGTTTCAGGAGGATCTAAACCCTCTGCTTCAAATAAATCTGTTCTATAGTGAAGCATGTGCCAATATCCACCAAAAGGTAGACACATTTTTTTATCATCCCAAATTGCCTGTCCAGCAAATGAAGCGATGTAGTCATCCCAAGCTATAACAGATTTATCTGTGCCTTCTGCAGTCCAGATATCTTCAACTGGTTCGATGCAATCTGCCTCAACAAATTCTCCAATCCAAATTCCGTCTATGAACAAAACATCGTAAGATCCATCATTTTGAGAACAAGCAACTATTTGCTTTTCATGAAGTCCATCATATCCAAAACCTTCAACTGTTACTGAAGCACCTGTTGCAGATTCAAATTGTGGTGATATTTCCTTAACAGCATCAATATAAGGGTCCATAATAGACTGAACCTTTAAGTCAACGCCACTGTGATCACCAAGTTCTTTTCCCCAATCAACAGCCAATAAGCTATTCATTGGAAGAAGAAATAGTGAAAATGTAATTAAGATATTCCTAATCATCATTATTACCTCCTTATTATTAGTCTTTAATAGTTGCATAAAAAAAAATTGATTACAATAAATATTTGTAATTAATTACATTTAATGTAAAATATTACATTATGTCGATTGGTTGTATATGTTAGCTCTTGTATTAGAAAAAAAATTAGAATTATCTTTGAGAGATATTGATTTACCAAATGAAGTTCATTCAAATTATGTTAAAATTAAAATGCATACAGTTGGAATTTGTGGAAGTGATGTGCATTACTACACTCATGGAAAAATTGGACCTTTTATTGTAGATAAGCCTATGGTTTTGGGACACGAAGGATCTGGCACCATAATAGAAATTGGTAACAACGTATCTAATTTAAAGGTTGGAGATAGAGTTTGCATTGAACCCGGTGTCCCAGATGTTAATTCAAAAGAATATATGAGAGGTTTATACAATCTTGATCCTAAACTTACTTTTTGGGCAACACCCCCTCATCATGGATGTTTAACACCAGAAGTAGTTTTTCCATCAAACTTTGTTTTTAAATTACCTGACAATGTTTCTTATGCAGAGGGAGCAATGATAGAGCCGCTTGCTGTTGGACTACAAGCTGCTGAAAAAGCAAAAATTATTCCAGGAGAAACTGCATTAATTATGGGTTGTGGGCCAATTGGATTAGTTATAGCTTTAACAGCTCTTGCTGGAGGTTGTTCTAAAGTTTTTGTAGCTGATATTGCTAGCGAAAAATTAAGAATGTGTGAGAATTATAGCAATTTAATACCTATAGATCTAAATAAAGAAAATCCTATAGAAGTCATAAAAAAAAATACAAATAACTGGGGAGCTAACATAATATTTGAAGCTTCAGGTGCAAATAAAGCATACGATGTAATATTTGACTCTATTTGTCCTGCTGGTCGAGTGGTTATCGTAGGAAATCCTATGAATTCAGTACCAATGGATTTTGCTACATTGCTTACTAAAGAAATAGAAATAAAAACAGTTTTTAGATATGCTCATCAATATGAAAGAGCAATAAATTTATTATCCAGTAATAAAATCAATGTTAAACCTATGATCACAGATACTGTTGCTTTTAATGATAGTATTAAGGCTTTTGAAAGAGCTGCAAAAAACTTACCTGAGGATGTAAAAATACAAATTCAACTATGAATAAAATAGGTGTACATGCATTAACATTTATTGGAGATATAGAGAATCCAAGTATTGAAAAATGTTTGTCACAAGTAGCTAAAATTGGCTACGACGTTATGGAATTACCACTTCTAAATCCTGATAGTTTAGATACAGATTTTGTTTCGAAAGCATATGAAAAATTTAATATTGAGCCAACTGTATCTCTAGGGTTAAGTTATAAAACGGATATTGCCTCTGAAGACCAAGATAGAGTTAAGTTAGGAAGAGAACTTTTATTTAAAGCACTTGAAAAAACAATAGATGTTGGGTCATCTAATTTATGTGGGGTCATTCATTCGGCTCTCCAAAAAAACGAAGCTCCTAAAACAAATTTAGGTTATGAAAATTCATTATCTGTCATTAGAGATCTTGCTGAAAAAGCTGATCAAAATAATGTTACATTGAGTCTTGAAGTAGTCAATAGATATGAGACTAACATTATGAATACTGCAGAGGAAGCAATGAATTATATCAATGATCTAGGTGATACAAATGTTAAGGTTCATCTTGACACTTATCATATGAATATTGAAGAAAATAACTATTCGGAACCAATTAAAAAAATCGGGAAAGATAAATTAGGAATGTTCCATTTTGGTGAGAATCACAGAGGATATCTTGGAAGTGGTCATATTAATTTTGAGGAAACTTTTAAAAGCTTAAAAGACATCAATTACTCAGGAATAATTACTTTTGAGTCTTTTTCATCTGAAGTTGTTGATCCTGTTTTGTCAAATACCCTAGCTGTTTGGAGAAACTTGTGGAGTAATAGTGAAGATTTAGCAACCGAAGCACTAAAATTTATTAAAAATGGACTACGTCCTTAATTTTCTCTATTAATATTCAAATTAATACATGAAAACTTTTGATTTTATAATTATTGGTGGTGGGACATCAGGCACTGTCACTGCAGAAAAGTTAATTAGAAATAGTAATACAGTATTAATTATTGAGGAAGGAAAGAAAAATAATAATCCTCTTTTAAGTATGCCTGCTGGATGGATACCAATGTTAGAAGGTAGTCCTTATTTAAAGTTTTATAAATCAATCCCTCAAACTCAACTAAACAACAGACAGCATGATATTGCGCAAGCAAAAATACTAGGTGGAGGATCAAGTGTTAATGGAATGGTTTATATGAGAGGTAAGCCATCAGATTATAATAGTTGGGTAGAAGAAACTGGAGATAAAAGATGGGGTTGGGACTCTCTAATAGAAAATTATAAAAGACTTGAAAATAATCAAAGATTAGCAGGAAATTTTCATGGCATTGAAGGTCCCATTAAAGTATCTGATCCAGGATACGTTGCTAAAGGATCAGATCTTTATATCAAGGCAATGCAAAAATTAGGACTTCCCTACAATCGAGATTTTAATGATGGAGATCAATATGGAGTTGGTTTAATGCAATATGCAATTGGTGATGGAAAGAGAAGTGATACTATCTCAACACTCATTAATCCTATTATAGACAACAAGAACCTCCAATTAAAATTAAACACTATTGTTACAAAGGTTATTATAGAAAATAAAAAAGCGATTGGTGTAGAGACTATTTCTAATGGTAAGATTGAAAAATTTTATGGAGATGAAATCATTCTTACATCTGGCGCTCTTATAACTCCAAAAATATTAATGCATTCAGGTATAGGAGAAGAAAAACAATTAAAAAAATTTGGAATAGAAGTTATAGAAAAACTAAATGGTGTAGGAAAAAATCTTCAAGATCACCATGAAGTGCCATTTATTTCAAGAGCTAAGC
>CAZFKZ010000058.1:0-8405 GCA_964519035.1 uncultured Rhodobacterales bacterium
GCATCTCGTTGCCAACGAGAATGTCGAGAGTTCGAATCTCTTCGCCCGCTCCAATAACTTAGCAACTTATTATAATATTTCCGATACCATAAATGATGTTTGTTTTTCATTTGCAATATAGTGGTCATTTATAGTTTGTTCTATTTTTCTATTTGATATTAGAAAGCCAATATACTTTGAATATTTTGGGGACCAGACTATAGAGGTTGCTTTCCCAATTTCTGTATTTTTGTAAAGAACGGGTAGAGAGCTGTAAAATGGTTCCTTTTCTTCAGATACATTGTCAAATTCAACTCTATAAATAGATTTTTTAAAGCCTATACTTCTTTTTTTTAATAAAGATTGCTTTCCAATAAAATCATAATCTGTTTCTAAATTACAAAATTTACCTAATCCACATTCATAAGGGTTATCACTATCATTCATTTCATTACCATAGCTTAGTAAATTACTCTCTACTCTTTCTATCATATTAGGGCATCCAACTCTTATATTTAAGTCTTTACCTTGTTCCATAATCAAATCCCATAAAGAAATTCCAGTATCAAAATTTGAAACAAGTAACTCAAATCCACTCTGCTTGCTAAAGCCTGTTTTAGAAATAAATATACTATCTTGATTAAAAACAAATTTTTTAAAATTAAAAAACTTTAATTCGTGGATTTTTTTGCTAAATATTTTAGTCAATAACTCTAGTGATTTTGGTCCTTGAACTGCCATAGTGTAAACTTCAGGTAAAGTAACTTGAACTTTAAACTCTTTCATTTCATTAATTGCTGAAATCCAATTATATAAATCTGAGTCGGCAATTGAAACCCAAAAACAATCCTCTTTAATACAAAATATAACTGGGTCATTTAGTAAACCACCTTTAAAATTGACTATTGGCGCGTAATAAGCTTTTCCAGGAGATACTTGGGTTAAGTCTCTACAAAACAAATATCTAACAAGATTTATTGCTTCCTGACCTTTAATTTGAATGATTTTTTGACATGTAACATCCCATAATTGAACATTATTCGTTAAGTGAAAATAATCTTCCTCTAAAGATTTAAATATAGTGGGAATTAAAGTTCTATTATATACGGTATATTTTTTTACGCCTGCTTTTTCATTTCGAGAAGTAAAAGGAGTCGATTTTATTCGACTTGAAGTTGTTAAAAAATGATTAGACATTTGTTTTTATCCCTTATAAATAAAAAGTAGAAATACTACATCGAATATTTTTTACTAAAAGTAAATCAAGAAAAAAAATTTGTTTTGTATCTGTAATATGAACAGTAAATTAAAAGTAACTCTATCAGAGAAAAAATTTGTTTTTACTGCAGAAACTTCTCCTCCTGATTCAGGAAATGCACAAACAGTTTCGAACCAAGTTAGTTGTTTAAAAGATGTAGCTGATGCATTAAATGTTACGGATGGAGCCGGCGCAAAGGCACACATGTCAGCTTTAGCAACTTCAGCAATTATCGCGCAAAATGGCATTGAACCAATTCTTCAATTCACTACTAGAGATAGAAATAGAATTGCAATACAGGGTGATTTATTAGGTGGGTGGGCTTTAAACATACCTAACATTCTTTGTTTATATGGTGATGAAGTTTCAGGAGGTGACCAGCCTGAAGCAAAAGAGGTTAGAGATCTTAATACGACCAGTCTCTTAAAAACAGCTTTTGATATTAAAACGAAACACTCTTATCCTTCTGGAAGAAAAATACAAAATGCTCCTAATTTCTTTATTGGGGGTGCTGATACTCCATTTGCTATTCCAGACGATTTTGATGGAGGCAACTTATTGAAAAAAATCAAAGGTGGAATTGATTTTTTTCAAACTCAGTTTGCTTTTGACGAAATAATATTAAAAAATTATATGAAGAAATTATATGAACTTGGTATAACTGACAAAGCTTATTTTATTATTGGTTTAGGAATTATTAAATCTGCTAAAAGTGCTCGATGGATGAATCAAAATTTATTTGGTGTTCACGTGCCTGAAGATATTATAAATAGATTAGAAAATTCTAGTGATGAAAAGTCAGAAGGAATTAAAATTTGTATTGAATTAATAGAAAAGTACCAATTAATAACTGGAGTAAATGGAATACACTTAATGGGGTATCAACAGGAGCAGGATATATCTAAAGTTATATCATATTTTAGATAATAAGTTTTTAAGGAGTTTTTTATGGAAAAAAAAAGTAATTTATATGATCAAGCAAAAACCTTAAATAATGATCAATTAAGAATCTTAATTAGAGAAGAAGATTATAAAGGACAAACTGCAGGTTTATCCAAAAATATGCTCCAAACTAATCTTATTATTTTAGAAAAAAAATATGCATTAGACTTTATGATTTTTTGTCAAAGAAATCCTAAAGCGTGTCCTTTAGTGGGAGTAACAGATATTGGAAGTCCTTTTTTAAAAACATTAGGGAAAATTGATGTTAGATCAGATGTACCTTCTTATAATATATATATAAAAGGTAAATTATTTAATACCATTAATAATATTTATGATTACTGGAACGATGATATGATTGCTTTTGCAATAGGATGTTCATTTACTTTTGAGCATTCTTTGATGAGGCATGGTTTTTCAATTGATCATATTAATAATAATAAAGTCGTACCGATGTATAAAACTAATATAAATAATGTTAGTTCAGGACCTTTTGCTAATACAATGGTAGTTTCAATGAGAATTATAAAAAAAAATAAAGTTGATAGAGTTTTTGATATTTGTAAATCATATCATTGGGCTCACGGATCTCCAGTTCACTTTGGTGATCCTCAGGAAATTGGAATTTCTAATATTTATCAGCCTGATTGGGGTGATAATCCAAGACCTTTATTAGATGACGAAGTAAATGTTTTTTGGGCATGTGGTGTAACACCACAAAATGCAATACTGAATTCCAAAGTATCATTTTGTATTTCACATACACCTGGATATATGCTTATTACCGATGTGAAAGAAGATGCAGAAGTACCAATTTTACAATAAAATTAAGTTTTTGACTTAACTTTAATCATATTAGCTGCGTTTTTTGCTTTTTCAAGACTTGCAGCTAAAACAACACCCATCCTTCGATATGATTTTAGAAAAGGTTTACCAAATATTCTGATATTAACATTTTTATCTTCAAGGGCTTTTTCAACACCTTCTATGATATAATCACCTTTGGCATTTTCTTCTGCTAAAATCACATGGCTTGCACCGGATTGTAATAATTTTATTTCTGGTAAAGGCATTCCTAATAAAACTCTGGCATGTATATCAAACTGACTGTAATTTTGAGTATACATAGTTACCATACCTGTATCGTGTGGACGAGGACTTAACTCACTAAAAATAACTTCATCTTCTTTTGTTACAAAAAACTCTACTCCAAAAATTCCTGAACCACCTAAATCTAAAACCATTTTACGAGCTGCATCTTGAGCATTTTTTATTACCTTTTTGGAACATTTTGTTGGCTGCCAACTATATTGATAATCTCCTCTTTTTTGAAAATGTCCTATTGGATCACAAAAGCTAACATTTCCTGATTTTTCTAAAATTGTTAAAAGTGTTATCTCATAATCAAAGTCTATAAACTCCTCTACAATCACACGCTTTCTATTCCCCCTCATCCCGTCTATTGCGAATGTCCATGCATTTTTTAGCTCTATCTCTGATTTGGCATAACTTTGTCCTTTTCCTGAAGAGCTCATAACTGGCTTAATCGCTACTTTAGTTCCAATTTTTTTAGCCTCTAATATTAATTCATCTTCTGTTTCTGCATAAGCAAAATTAGCTGTTTTCAATCCTAAATTCTTAGCTCTATCTCTAATTCTATCTCTATTCATGGTTAAGTTTACAGCTTTTGCAGAAGGTATAACAGTGTAACCTTTGGTTTCTGCTTTAACTAAAACTTCAGTTTCTATGGCTTCAACTTCAGGAACTATGAAATCAGGCTTATGCTTTTCAATAACTAGATTAAGCCGATTTCTATCAAGCATATTAAAAACTTCAAACTGATCGCTTACTTGCATGGCAGGAGCATCAGCGTAAGAATCACAAGTAATTACATAACAACCCATTCTTTTAAGACTAATTGTTAATTCTTTTCCTAATTCACCACTACCTAGAAGTAAAATTGTTTTCATAAATTCTCTTTTGAAGTTTGAGTAAGTTTTAATTTAGATTATGATAATAACATGTTTTTTATAAAAAATCTTATTCATATACTTTTAAATAAACAAATATCTAAAATATATTCTAAACGATTTAAAAATTATAATAATACTCCAAAAGGTGTTTTTTGGAATAACAAACTATCTCAAGATTTAAGACTTAATATAATATTGGATAAAGTTTTAGTTATTGCCCAAGGGAATCATTTTTCATTAGCTGATGTAGGATGCGGATATGGAAGACTATATAAATTAATTGAAGAACGTGGTCTACAAAATGAAATTTCATATCATGGCCTTGATATTAACAAAAATTTTATTAACTTTTGTAAAGAACAATTAATTATTAAATATGGCACTCTTCAAACCAAATCAATTCCCTCAGAATTAGTAGACTTCGTAATTATGTCTGGAACATATAACCTTTCTCCAACAGGCAGCACTAAAATTTGGGAAAATTATATAATTGAAAATCTGAAGTCTAATTGGAAATTTGTAAACAAAGCAATGATTTTTAACTGTTTAATAAGTAATACTCGTCACATAAAAAATAATTTATATTATAGTGAATTATCTTGGGTTAAAAAAATATGCGAAAAAAATTTTGGTGAAATCATAATCTCAAAAAATAATTTTTTGAAAGACGATATAACTATAACAATTAAAAAATTACATTAATTTTTTTGCAAAGTTATTTATATAATTAGCAAAAACAATTGGTTTTTCTATTGGAATTAAATGCCCACAATCTTGCATTTCTAATCTTTCAGCCTTTTTTATTAAATTTGCTAATTCATCAATATCATCAGAATTTCTGAATACTTTGTCATAATGACCTGTCATAATCAATGTGGGAATGTCAATTTTAGACCAATTTATATCCCAGTTAGCAGTTAATGAGCCATGCATAAGTTTAAAAATACCTGAATTTTCATCTAAAGGTTTATAATTATCTGGGTTTAAGGCATTGGGTTTCATTTTTTCTAATAATTCTGGAGAAGCAATAACTGGCATATTAAAATCCATAAGAAGAGATGTTCCACCATACCTTGCAACATTAACCATTGTTTGATTGATCCATGAAAGTCTTAAACTTTGCTTTCTTAATGTATTGATAAGTATAAGGCCTAAACTATTTACTCCTTTTTGAAGAGCTAATGATGCGTATAAACCACCTATTGAAAGTCCAACTAAAACAACATTTTTTGGCTTAAGGCTCTCTATCAAAAAGCACAAATCAGAAACTATTAAATCAGTATCTAAGGATAAATCAGAGTTAAATTTACTTTTGTCTTGCCCTCTAAAATTATAGGCAATAAAACCGTTTCCTTTATCAATAATCTGATTACCAATTTCACTGGTCCATGTATCGGTATTTCCAGTCAAAGCATTAACAAAAACAAAGGTACAACCTTTGAGTTTCGGCTCAATGTACTCATAGTAAATTTCATTTTTATTATCAATTTTCAAAACAGACATTAAAATCTCCAATTATTGTATTTAAGTATATTCAAGTCGAACTTTCTAATGTGTCAATTTTTAAATGTTGAAAATGTATGTCTAACTCTTGATCTCTTATAAGGGCTGTCTTTTTAAAGGCTTCGTCGTTTTCTAAGTTAATGTTTTGGTTAGAGTTGTTAATATTAGGGGTGATTTCGTTTAAAACCTTTACTGTATCCGAGATTTCTTGTTTTAAAGGGATTTCTCCGATTCTTTCTTGAAATGTGACAATGGCTCTTAAACCTCTTTCTATTGCAGATCTCTCATCTTCATTTTCACTTTCATCAAAGCCTACATATAGTGCATGTATAATATGTTGCTTAGGATCAGGCAAAATACCTGTATCGAAAATCATTTCACCCTCAGGGTTGAGGTTTAAATAAAATTCACTAAACCGGGCTAATATCTCTCTTGTTCGTGAAGGACCAGGTTCAATGGGAGAAGCTTTTTTAGGAGGAGGGGGAGCGTTAATATTATTCCAGATTACAACACATATTAGGAAACAAAATGTTATAACAAGTGCTATTATAAAGGGTGTTGAATCAACAAACATAGTTTTTTTCACTAAAAATTTAAATAGTTATCTTAAAAATATTTATATTAAATTATAAATTTTAATTAATCAATGATACTCAAAAGTTGAGCTAAGAGATTAACAATAATCTAAATAAATATTATTTATATATTTCATACAGTTAGACAGTAATGAGCTATATCTCTGGCTTTGAAGATTTGCATTTTATTAGTATTTATTGTTAGAATGATTCTTCTAAACATAATAATATGTTTTTTTTTTACTAAATCAACAAAGGTTTGCAGACTATCTGCAAGCGGAAATAGGAGAATAAAATGAAACGGATATTCGGAGCTGCATTTACAATGGCGGCAACCGTAGCCGTAGGCCTTAGTTGGGCTACAATTGGTAACGCTGCATGCGGAAAAGTAAGTATTGCAGAAATGAATTGGGCATCTGCAGAATTAATGGCAAATGTTGACAAAATTATTTTAGAAAAAGGATATGGTTGTGAAGTTGAACTAGTTGCAGGCGCAACTATGCCAACATTTACATCTATGAATGAAAAAGGTGCTCCTGACGTGGCTCCTGAACTTTGGGCAAATGGTGTTGCTGATCCTTTAAAAAAAGCTACTGCTGAAGGTAAGTTGATAGTTGCTAATAAGGCTCCAATAACTGGTCTAGGTGAGGGATGGTGGTTATCTCCTAAAACTGTGAAAGATAATCCTGGATTGAAGACTGCTCTAGACGTAATTAATAGACCTGATTTATTTCCACATCCTGAAGACAAGTCAAAAGGTGCATTTATAGGATGTCCTGCAGGTTGGGCTTGTCAATTAGCTAATGCTAATCTGTTCAGAGCTTTTGAAATGGAAAAAAAGGGTTGGGTTTTAGTAGATCCTGGCACTGGAGCTGGTTTAGATGGTTCAATGTCTAAAGCTGTTGACAGAGGTCAAAATTGGTTTGGTTATTACTGGTCACCAACTTCTATGATTGGTAAGTATAAAATGCATAAACTTGATTTTGGTGTTCCTTTTGCTGGTTCTAAGAATTGGGATGGGTGTATAGTCAAAGCCGAAAAAGATTGCGCAAACCCTAAGCCTTCAGCTTGGACTAAATCAGAAGTTAACACTGTGGTTACTGCTAACTTTAAGAAAAACGCTAGTGTTGCTCTAGATTTCGTAAGTAAAAGAGTCTACCCAGGCGAAGTTATGAATGGAATGTTAGTTTACATGGCTGACCAACAAGCTTCTGGAAAAGATGCTGCTTATGCATTTCTTGAAAAACATGGAGATGTTTGGGAAAAATGGGTTTCAGCAGATGTTGCAAAAAAAATTAAATCTAGCCTTTAATTTTTAAAATTTTTTAATCACCGTTTTAACTTATTATAGAACGGTGATTATTTTTTATAGGATTTATATTATGGATTGGTTTTCTGAATTTCCAGAAATGGGTCGATCAGACTTAAGAGATTTTAAAAAATCCATAGACTTTGCTTTCAGAGATTTTTCTCGATCTTATGGTGAAGATATTGAAAATTTTTTTGAACCTCTTTTAATGTTCCTTGTTTGGTTTGAAAAATTATTTATTAATACACCTTGGCCAATAATTATTTTCGTTATTCTTTTACTAGCTTGGTTTGGATCTAGATCTATTCCAATTTTGATAGGAACACTATCTAGTTTTCTACTAATTGGTTATTTTGGAATGTGGGAAGACACTATGTCTACATTAGCAATAATCTTAGTATCTACAATATTATGCATTTCAATAGGCATTCCAACTGGAATTGCAATGGCAAGAAGCAACAAAGTACAAACTATTGTTGTTCCTATCCTAGATGTTATGCAAACCATACCCAGCTTTGTTTATTTAATACCAGTAGTGATGCTACTTGGTATTGGAAAAGTTCCTGGCCTAATTGCAGTCTGTATTTATGCCATACCTCCTGTTGTTCGCCTAACTAACCTTGGCATCAGACTGGTCGATAAGGCAGTTTTAGAAGCAGCAGATTCTTTTGGAGCAAATTATTGGCAAAAACTTTTTGGTGTTCAAATACCCTTAGCTCTTCCAACAATATTTGCTGGAATCAATCAAACTATAATGATGGCTCTAGCAATGGTAGTTATTGCTTCAATGATTGGTGTAAAAGGACTTGGGCTTCCTGTTCTAAGAGCTGTTTCAAACCAATATTTAGCTCTAGGCCTTATGAATG
>CAZFKZ010000059.1:0-8260 GCA_964519035.1 uncultured Rhodobacterales bacterium
TAATTTCGTCAAGATTGCTTGAACAAAAAGTTCCTTATTTGATCATTTAAATTAAATAAAACAAAAAAAGGTGTATTTTAGAATTAGTATTAAAAACCATATATTTTACTTTTATCTTCTGTTGCTAAAGCCTTTGTAATTCTTAAAGAACATATTTGGTTGGTTCCGTCTGAATGAAGAAAACTTGTCGCATCACGAAGATATTTTTCTATTGGATGATCATACATTATACCTGCTCCACCAAGAATTTCAGTTGCTAAAGTACAAACTTCAAAAGCAGCTTCTGAAGCTTTTACTTTAGAAATCAAACCTTGTATTCTTGCATCTGGATGATGATTATCAGCAAACCAAGCTGCTTTCCAAATTTGAAGACGAGCACCATCTAACAACATCACCATTTTTGCTATCATCAGAGAAACTGCTTGGTGTTCAATTATCATTTGACCACCTTGTTTTCGATTTTTCGCATAATTTAAAGCATACTCATATGCAGCTCTTCCAACGCCTAAAACTGTTGCTGCAGCTTCAGCTTTACTTCCAGGCATATACTTACTTCTCAATTCTATAAGTTTTCCTTCACCCAGTAAAATATTTTTAGCAGGAATACGGCAATTTTCTAAATGAAAACATCCATTTGTAGCAAGCCTTTGACTACTTTTTTCATGAAAAAAATCAGGTCTAAAACCAGGAGTATTACTTGGAACAATAAAAACTGCTCCAGATTCACTTAATGGTTTAGTTAAGTCTGTCCGAGCTGTAATAAAGTATAATTTTGCCATACATCCATTGGATATATAATGCTTTGTTCCATTTAGAACATATTCATCACCTTCTTTGTGCGCTTTTGTAATCATATCTATATCTTGATGATCATAATAACCTTGGTGATCAGAACCTATGCCTGGTTCAGAAATACCTATAGCTGTAGTTGCTATTGGATCTTTTACAAATTCAGGAATATATTTATTTTGCTGATGTTCACTCATTGCATCCTTAAATAAATGAGCCATTTTCCAGCACTGATCCATAATCACAGCAAAACCTAAGTCACCAACCCCTAACTCTTCTCCCACAATACACATGGTTAAAATACTTTCTTCCGATCCACCAAATTTTTTGGGAACACCCATAGTCCTAAATCCCTCAGCATCAGCTAGTTTAATCCAGTCCCATGGAATACGATCTTTAGCTTTTGTAATACGATCTCTTTGTAAAGCTTCAGGTTTAATAACATTCTCAACAAATTTTCTTGCTTTTAATTGCCAAGTTAATTGTTTTTCAGTTAGTGAAAAATCCAATAAAACCTCCAATATTTAAAAAATTTATTTTTGATAACATCAATATGTAGTCAAATAACGTTCTTACAAAATAATAAACACAAATATAAAATCTCAAAGATATTTTTTTAACTTAGATTTTTCGAATAAAAATAATTAATTAAATAAATTTATTTTTGATTTACCAAAAATTATTTCTTGATTAAAAAATTAGAATTTGGAATGATAATTATACTTTGTATTTACTTTATAACTTTGGGGAGATTATGAAGTCTAAGTTGTTTGTATTGTTATTATCCATACTTTTTTACTCTAGTAAAATCAATGCTGAGCAAAAAGATTTAGTCGGAGCAGATATTGAATATGGTCAACATCTGTCTGGAGAATGTGTTACTTGTCACAATGCTTCGGGTTTAAATAATGGAATACCTAAAATAACAGGAATAAAGACTGAAGTTTTTATTAAAGCAATTTTAGCTTACAAGTCAAAACAAAGAGATAATGCAACGATGCAAATGATAGCTAACAGACTTGGGGAAGAAGAAATTAACTCTTTAGCACTTTACTTAAGTAAAATTAAATAAAAAATAAAATTTACTTAATTTTAAAAGTTGTTAGCATTTTATAAGTTATTAATTTTGGAGGAGGATTAAATGGCTAAAATAACAAGACGTTCATTTGTTGGAATTATGGCAGCATCAACAACGGCACTTTCAATGCCTTCAATTGCATTTGGAGCTATTCCTAGAGTTGTTGTAATTGGTGGTGGAGCAGGTGGAGCAACCGCAGCAAAATATATTGCTAAAGATTCAAAAGGAGCAATAGACGTAACTTTAATTGAAGCTTCAAAAAGATATTATACGTGTTTCTTTTCGAACCTTTATCTTGGAGACTTTAGAAATTATGGATCTATAGGTCATAATTACTATGGTCTTGCTGTAAATCATGGTGTAAATATGGTACATGAGTGGGCACTCTCAGTAAATGGTGCTGAAAAGAAAGTTAATCTTGGATCTGGTACAAGCATATCTTATGATAAACTTGTAATTTCACCAGGTATTGATCTAAAATTTGACAGTGTAAACGGATATTCTGCAGAAGCTCAATCTGTTATGCCTCATGCATGGAAATCTGGTACACAAGTTCAATTACTAAAGAGTCAAGTCAAAGGAATGAAAAAGGGTGGAACCTTTGTAATGGTACCTCCACCAAATCCATATCGATGTCCTCCTGGACCATATGAAAGAGTTTCTATGATAGCTCATCAATTTACAAAGACTAACCCTACAGCTAAAATTATTATTTTAGATACAAAGAACAAGTTTTCTAAACAAGGTCTCTTTATGGAAGCTTGGCAAAAATACTATCCAGGAATGATCGAGTGGATAAATGCAGAAACTCATGGAGGTATAAAAAATATTAATGCTTCTACGATGGAGTTTGAAACAGACCTAGACACTTTTAAAGCAGATGCAGCAAGTGTAATTCCTGCACAAAAAGCTGGAGCTATTGCAATGAATTCTGGAGTTAATAAAGGGGACTGGTGTCCTATTGTTCCTGCATCAATGCAATCTCAAGCTGATGAAAACATTTATGTATTAGGAGACGCTTCAATTGCTAAATCTATGCCTAAATCAGGTTTTTCAGCTAACAGCCAAGCAAAAGTAGCCTCTAACCATATAAGGGGAAGTTTAACAGGAAGTAAAGTATTCACTCCCCGTTTTGCAAATACTTGTTGGTCTCTTGTAGCAACTAATGACGGTATAAAAGTTGGAGCAAGTTATAAAGCTACTGCTGAAAAAATAGATAAAACAAGTGGCTTCGTTTCTAAAACTGGCGAAGATAATAGTTTAAGAAAAGCTACTTATGACGAGTCTTTGGGATGGTATGCAGGTATAACATCAGACATGTTCTCATAATTTAAAATTAATAAGAAGGTAACTTTTAGTTACCTTCTTAAATTACATACCAACTATTTTTACAGTTTCTCTTCTACTTGCTTTAATAACTTTCTTTTCAGAGATAAAATTCTCTAGCAAATTATAAATTGCTGGACCTTTAACATTTTTATTAACTGAACCCCAACCACCTACAACATATTTTTGATTAGATTCAAGCGGTATATCTGAAGATATTATTCTTAAATTATTTATTCTATTTCCAATTTTATTCTTTGGATTACATGTGTAAGACAAACCACCAACTCTTACCATATCTCCTCCTTGTTGAAAAAAAGGATCTGGGTTAAAAATATTGTCACAAACGTCTTCAAGTAAATCCTTTATCGTTTTACCTGTCATTTCAATTCTATAAACTTCAGGATAATTCATTGATGTTTGTGAATAAATATCATCTATAGTGATGTTTTGCCCGGGTAATAAGGTTGTCCCCCATCTAAAGCCAGGGCTTAAGGAAATTTCAGTATCTCTTTCTTGCATAATAGCATCACAAATTACATCATCCCAACTTCCGTTAAAATTTCCTCTTCTATAAAGTAAATTGTCCGTTTTTCCAATTATTCTATTACATTCTTTTTCGTAGGGACTTCTTATTTTTTTAATAAGTTTTGTCATTTCTTGGTCGGGTGCTACAACATCTGAGAAAACTGGTATTAAGTTGGAGCTTGTCTCTACAACTTTTCCATTTTTAACTTTGAGATCTACTCTTCCTAAATATTTGCCGTGTGATCCCGAGGAAAGGAGAAGTGTATCTTTAATTCTTATACCTTTAGGAATAGCGTCGTGAGTGTGTCCAGTTAAAATTACGTCTATTCCCTCAATCATTGATGCTAATTTTTGATCAACATCAAATCCGTTATGAGATAAGAGCACTACTATTTCAGCACCTTGTCTCTTTGCTTTATCTACATTTTTTTGAAGAACTTCTGGCCTTATACCAAAAGACCAATCTTTAACCATATAACTAGGATTTGCAATTGGTGTATAAGGAAAATGTTGTCCAATGACAGCGACACTTACACCGCCCTTTTCAAAAAAAGCTGTACTGTCAAAAACAGGCTCATCCCATTCGGTATCAAAAACATTACCCCCAAGAAATGGATATTCTAATTTATCTATAAGTTCTTTCAAACGCTCTTGACCAAACGTAAATTCCCAATGACCAACCATAGCTTCAGTTCCTAATGCCTTCATAACTTCAACCATATCTTCACCTTGAGTTTTTAGTGAAGTGTATGACCCTTGCCATGTGTCACCACCATCCAAGAGAAGAACTTTATCATTCCCTCTTTCTGAACGAATCGCTTTTATTAAAGTTGATGTGTGATCAATCCCACCTAATTTACCATATTCCATTGCCAAAGGAACATAATCAACCATAGTATGCGCATAAGCCAAAGGAGTGTTTGGTAATATGCCAAAGTGTTCAAGAAATGCTTCCCCAACTAAATGAGGGGGTATTCCTTCAAATTTACCAACACCAAAGTTTTCAGAAGGTGGTCGATAGTAAACAGGATTTAATTGACCATGCATATCTGTCAAGTGCAAGAGTGTTACTTGACCTTTTGTATCGAATTCTAAAAGATCTTCCATTTTTAATTTTTGTTTTGCTGCAACAGAATTCCACGGTTTTGTAGCCAAAAGCATTGCAGAAACTGATGCTAATTGAATAAATTCTCGCCTAGAACGCATTAGTATGCCTTTAATTTAAGATTTTTCATCTTCAGGTGTAACATCTATATCACGAGCCTTACCAATTATTTTATTAGGAGCTTTACAGTTTTTCATACATGGTTTACCGCTTAAATTTATAATATCAGGCCGTGGGTCAGGTAACAAAAAACCATCTCTATTAGGCATTTTTATTTTTCCAATATTTTTTTCGTTTAAAACAAAACCTTCTTCAATAATTTCGTTCATGTAAAGAATATATGAGACAATTTTATATGTTTCATCATAAGTTAATGATTGAGCAACTCCAAAAGGCATTGCACGATATATATAATCATACATAGTCGACGCATAAGGCCAATAACTTCCAGTTGTTTTTACAGGATCGTGAGTATTTAAACTATCTTCACCACCAACTAGTCCTGGCCATCTATCTAGCCCTTCCCCAAAATCACCGTGACACGAGGCACATTGTTCTGCATATATTTCTTCACCCTTAATAGCATTACCACTTCCTACGGGAGCACCCATTCCGTCTGGCCTAACATCTATATTCCATCCAGCAATTTCAGTTTTTGTTGCTAGCGTTCCTAAATTGAATTTTCTTTCAGCTGCAATTATTTCACTTGAAAAAAAGGTTATAGACAACATTACTGCTACATATTTAACCAAGCCTAACATTATCAACCTTTCCATCTGCATTTACTAACCAAGTTGCAATAGAATTATTATGGTATATTGAATTTACGCCTCTTATTTTTTGAAGCTCTTGAATAGTAGGTTGGACATAATTAGTTTCATCAATAGCTCTTGATTGTATAAGAAGTTCTTCACCATTCCATTCGAAAGGAAGCGTAAATCTCGTTAGACTTTTACTCATTACAGGACCATGAAGTTGACTTGTCTGCCAATTTTTTCCTCCATCTAAAGATACATCAACTCGTGATATTTTTCCCCTTCCAGACCACGCCAGACCTCGAATTTGATGAACCCCTTTTTGTAAAATTGGTTTTTCTGGGCTTGGAGAAGTTACAACAGATTTAGCATCCATAACCCATGTAAACATTCTTGCTTTTCCGTCAGGTAACAGATCCGTATATTTTGATGTTTCTTCACGTGTCATAAAGGGCATATCACCGAACTCAAGTCTTCTTAACCACTTAACCCACATATTACCTTCCCAACCAGGAACGACAAGTCTAACAGGATAACCTTGTTCTGACCTCAAAGCTTCACCATTCATTGCCCAAGCAACAATACAATCATCAAGCATTTTTTCAATTGGAATAGACCTTGTCATACCCGAAGAGTCACTTCCTTCAGCCAACACCCATTTAGCTTTTGGTTTCAAACCAGTTTCTAATATTAAATCAGATAGTTTAACTCCTGTGTATTGAACATTATGAATCATACCAAAAGTGTATTGACATCCATTTAATTGAGATCCTTTCCATTCCATTCCACCATTGGCGGCACATTCTAGAAAATAAAATTTATTAGTTTGTGGGAACCTTTTGAGATCATCCAATGTGAAAATCATCTCTCTATCGACCAACCCATTAATCATTAATCGATAATCTTTAGGATCTATTATTGTAACACCACCATGATGCCTTTCAAAACATAAGCCATTTGGTGTCACAACACCTTCTAAGTCTTGAATTGGAGTAAAATTAACAGAAGATTGAGTGCTTGCTGTTAACCACTCAACATTCCTTCTAACAACATTATTCTCAAACTCAGATGGCATTCCATAAGGGTTAGCATCAACACCATCACCTAGTTCTGCTGTCCATTCAGGAACGTTAGGAGGTAAATTTTTTGAATTTGATTCTTTTGCAAAAACCTCCTTAGAAGAAATTGCCATTGCTCCTATTGAAACTCCTCCTATCAGAAGTTCTCTACGATTTAATTTTAGATTTGCTTTTTTAATTTTTTTCAAAGTAATACCAATAGAGCTAGGATACTGTCATTTTTCTAGACATAGTGTATTTTTCACCATTGTCGTCAGTCCATTCAAAATCAAAAGTTCCAGTTTTTTGAGCCTTGAAGGGGAAAGCTATATACGGATTTGTAGAAATTGATGGCTCTAAATCCATACCAAAAACTTTCTTACCATTAAATTTTACTAAAAACTTATTAATTATTCTTTTAGGAATATTTTTTCCATCTTTGTCTTTCATTCGACCACTATGCATTGGATGCCTAATTAGTGTTTTTATCTCTACGATCTCGTCTAAAGATGCTTTTTTAGGAACTTTTCCTCTTGGTTTTATCTTAGACATGAAATACTCCCTACTTTAACCACCACAACCTCCTATTGTTACTTTGACTTTAGATTTTGTCATAGCAAATTTACCGTTATTGTACTCAGCTAATAAATAAATATTTTGAGTTTTAGATAATCTCATTCTAGTTGTAGCAGAGCATGCGCCCATATCAGTAGAAAAAGAAAATTTAGCCACATTTGGTGCCGGATTACCATCGGCTAAAATGTATACAGTTTTTACAAAATCCTCTGAGGTCATAGGACTGTCAATGTCAAAACTAACTTTAACTTGATTACCATTTTCAGCTATGTCTGGAAGATCAAGAAAAAGATCAACCTCCTCTATACCATTATTTTTTGTTAACTCTTTAATTTTTTTTAAAGCTAGGTTTGGTTTTGCAAAAGCATATTTAGAAAATAATAAAGCGGCAGGGGCTCCACCCATTATATAAAAAGCATTTCTTCTAGAAATCGTTTTCAATTTAATTTGCTTCATCGATATCTCCAAACAACAAGATAGTTAATTATATTATATCATATTATATTAGTCATCTATAATTTCGTCAACTTGCCACCAAAACATTTCAGGATTTGTATATCCTTGTATACGCCCAATTTCTTGATTGTTTCTTATAAATATAAAAGTAGGAGTTAAACTAGTTTTTTTAAAATTATATTTTTTAAAATCATTAACATAATTTTTTTCAATCCTAAGTAGTGGATATTTTTTTGCAATTTCAGTTTTTGGATAAACGGTCCCAATCTGCTTTTCCCATATAATACAATACAAACAACTTTTATCTGTTATCATTAACATTATTTTTTTTTGCTTTGCATTCGCATTACCGCAAAAAACAAATAATATTAAAAAAAATAAAAATATAACTCTCAAATTATCACCAATTAAAAAAACTATACTAGTTCAATTAGGTTAGCTTGTTTTAATAAAATAGATAAGTAAATATTTCACATTTTTTATTATTTTTTTAATACAGAGATAGATAGATATATAGATGAATATTTTTTTTGATTAAATTAATTAAAATTTTTGGTAGGGATACCCGGAATCGAACCGGGAAGCCTTG
>CAZFKZ010000060.1:0-8141 GCA_964519035.1 uncultured Rhodobacterales bacterium
GGTTCCATTAATGGGCAAAAGTGGTTCTATCCATAAATGATCGTACCACCCCATATATTCTAACCATGAAGAGTTTGTAATTGAGGAAACAATATGAATTGAAAGTTCTGGGAACATGTGAGGAGCAATTTTAATATTATATTTTTGAGCTAACTTAGATGTAAGTATAATATTAGTATACCCTCCTCTCATAATATCTGGCTGAAGAATAGAGATTTTTTGATTTTTCATAAAAGGTAATAAATCATGGTGAGTAAAGTTGTTTTCACCAGTGACGATAGGTATAGAAATTGAGTTGCATATTTGTTCATATCCATCGAAATCATTTGCCATAACAGGCTCTTCTAACCATTCTGGTTGATATTTTTCTAAAAGTTTACCTACTTTTATGGATTCATCAACGCTCCAACCTTGATTTACATCAATCATAATTCCAATATCATTGCCTAATGCTTCACGCATATCCCTAACATTCACTATATCTTCATCATTTGTAAAACAATGCGCAACTTGCATTTTTATAGATTTAAAACCACTATTAACATAATTTTTTGCCTTTTCGATCATACCATCATGACCTAATCCTCTATAACAACCAGAGCCATACACAGGTAATGCTTCATCTGTTCCATTCCATATTTTCCATAATGGCATGTTTTTGGTTCTCCCATAACAATCCCAGAGAGCAATATCCAAAGCTGACATAGCCATAACTGTTATTCCCATTCTTCCTTGTATAAATGTTGAATTCCACATTTTTGTCCATAAAAAACTAATGTCTTTTATTGTTTCTCCTATCAACAAAGGTTTCAACATTTCGTTTATGCACATTTCTAATGTTTTAAGTCCACCTGCTAGGGGATGAAGATGACCTGTACCTATAAAACCATCATTAGTTTCAACCTGAACTATCAAAAGATCTATATTTTCAAGAATTAGAAAACCTGTCTTAGGAGGATCAGAAAAAGGAATCGATACAATTTTTGTTTTTACAGATTTAATTATCAATTTTTAATTCCTATGAATAGATTTTAATCAAGTATTGCAACAACTCTAACAAATCCAGCAGATCCATGTTTTATTTTGAAAGGAAAAGCTGAAACAGTAAACCCATGATCAGGCAATTGATCTAAATTAGTTAACTTTTCAATGTGCGAATAACCTGTCACCATACCGGCTCTATGACCTTCCCAAATCAAAGAAGCATCTTTGGACTCTTCAAACTTTTTTGCTGTATGGATAAATGGAGCGTCCCAACTCCATGCATCTGTTCCAGTTAATCTTACTCCCTGGTCTAACAAAAAAATTGTAGCATCTCTTCCAATTCCACAACCCTTTGATAAAAAATCATCTTCGCCATATCTATCCCCCGCAGAGGTGTTAATAAAAACAATATCTAAAGGATTTATTGAATAGTTAATTTTATTTAATTCATATTTGATATCGCTTTTAGTAAGAACATAACCATCATCGTATGATCTTAAATCAAGTTTTATACCTTTATTAAAACACCATTCAAGCGGCACTTCATCAATAGTAATTGCTCGTTTACCATTATCCATAGTTGAGTGATAATGATATGGGGCATCCATGTGAGTTCCATTATGTGTACTTACAGTTATTGTCTCCATTGCCCAGCCTTCGCCACCAGGTAAATTATCTTTTTTTAGTCCTGGAAAAAAACTAATCATTTCTTCTGCTGTTTCATTATGATGGTGATAATTAATTTTAGGTAACATAAAATCAGGATCAGATTTTATACCTTCTTGAAGACTAACAGATAAATCAATAAACTTTCTTTTCATTTAAACCTCTATTCTACTTAGTTTGATAAGTTCCCCATTTTTTATTAAATGCTTAACTTATAATTTCGTCCCAGATACCAGCTTTTAAAATTAGATCATATACTTGAAATAGTTTTATTTCATTTTTAGAACTTGCTACAACCGTTAAAAAAGAACCCTTCATTAAATCACCAGTTTTATCGGTTAAAGGACCTAAAATTAATGTTTTTATAGGTTTAATTGAAAAAAAATTTCCTATGTTTAGCAATAACATTTAATCTATTTTGACAATAATTTTCTTTATCTTTGCATATCCAACCTATCTCATTAATAAATCCTGGCTTAAACACTGATGTTTTCAAATTCTTTAATTCTATCATAAGCTTTTTCTGTGAATTCCGCTTTTGGAGCATCACCTGCAATCACAACCAGTAATAAATGTTCTATATTTTTGTCACCTTCTGTAATATTCATAAAACGCCTAGAACTTCCAGGTGGAAATGAAATAACATCACAAGGGCCCAAGTCTACAAAATCTAAATCTTTTCCTTCATTCCATTCACATCTCCATTTGCCTGTTATAGGCATAAACGTTTCATTCGTATCATGATTATGCATTAAAGGTCCTTTTCCAGGCTTGCATCTACAAAAACCTAAGTTAAAACCCTCTGAAATATTTATAGCTGGCATTTGAGAATTATCGTTTCCTAGTGGAGAAACGTGCTTGCTATCTCCTTTTGGAGGTTCAAAACCAATTATATTAATTAATTCTCTTGTACATTCTGGCAGCTGACTGTCAGGCAAACCTAACTTTGAACCACTTTGTTTAGAAAAAAAAGCAATGCGTTTATTCATATAATCTCTTGATAAAACTCTAATTTCTGGAAGTTTTTTCTCTTTCATAGTTAACACTCCTATTTATTTAATTTATTATTTATTATTAATTGTTCAAAAACTGCCGCTGTATCATAAGTAGAAGGTATGTTTAGTTTTGCTTGATCATAAACTTTAGCTGCGGCTTCAAATGTAGGAGAATGTGTATTATTATTTTTTAAAAATTGTCTGATTACATCTATATCTTTTAAAAATATAGTCATAGAAGCAGTTGCAGGTTCATAATTTTTACTTATCATTAAAGGCATTCTTTTATCTAGCATAACTGATGCTGCAGCTCCTGCATTAAGAACTTTATAGATCAAACTTTCATCTAAACCAGCTTTTTGACCTAAAAGCAATGCCTCTGCAGTAGCCGTATTATGAACTGTTACAAGTAAATTTGCTAAAATTTTAAATTTAATGCCATTCCCAAACTCTCCAACAAATATGTTTTCTCTAGAAAAACTTAAAAATATTTTTTCACATAAACTAATACTTTCTCTAGAACCGCTTGACATTATAACAAGATCTTTTGTTTTAGCTTGAGCACCTGTTCCACTTACAGGAGCATCAATCATTTCTATATTTAATTTATTTAATTGGTTTTTTGCACTTAATTTATCTTCAAGTGATATAGTATTCATATCTATTAAGATTTTAGATTTTATACCGTCGTAATTTTCTACAATATCTTTAATTACACTTTTAAAAATTGGCACTGTGGGTAAACTTAAAATTATAACATCACTTTTTTCTAGTAAATTACTGATATTGTTAACTATTATACCTCCATTCTTAGAAAATATATCTGAGTTTTTTATATCCGGATCTAAACCTAAAACTTCATATCCATTATTCAATAAATGAAACGCATAAGAGCCACCCATAGCACCTAATCCTATAGAACCTATTATTTCTAACAAAATCGCTCCCCATTATGATTCTAAATTAACATTTTAATTATATAAAAAAATAATTATTAAAGTAAATCAGACTTTCTGATAGATATCATTAAAAATAATCATTTAATTTTTAGAGAACGATAATTTAATGTTATATTAAAATTAATTAAGGAGGCATCATAATGGAAGTTGGTTTTTTTACTATGCCAATACATCCTATTGATAAGGATTATAAGAAAACTTTAAATGAAGATAGACAAGCTTTTCTTTTAGCTGACAAATTAGGTTTTTCAGAAGCTTATTGTGGAGAACACGTAACTGACTCTGCTGAAAACATAACCTCAAGTGCGCTTTTTATTGCTTCTCTTGCAGCTGAAACTAAAAATATTAGGCTAGGTACTGGTACTGTAAACATGCCAAATTCCCATCCTGCAGCTATAGCAGGGCAAATGGCTATGCTAGATCATATGCTTGATGGTCGATTTAACTTTGGAATTAGTCCTGGTGGCCTTGCATCTGATGCAGAAGTATTCGGCAATCTTGATAGAGATAGAAATGAAATGTTTGTAGAATCTATTGATATGGTTTTAGAAATTTGGAAAAGAGATGCTCCATACAATATAAAAGGTAAATACTGGAATGTATCTACAGAACGAACACAAATGCCAGAAATAGGTCAAGGAATAATGCAAAAACCCTTGCAGAAACCTTATCCACCTATAATATGTACTGTTGTAGCTCCATTTTCAAAGGGCTTAATAGCGGCGGCTGCAAGAGGATGGCATCCAATTTCAGCTAATTTTTTACTACCTAAATGGGTAAAAACTCATTGGCCTAGTTATGTTACAGGATGTGAACAAAGTGGTTTAAACCCTGATCCTAACAACTGGCGTATAGCTAAGTCTATATTTATATGTGAAGATAGAAGAAAAGCAAAAGAATATGCACTTGGCAATGGAAGTCCCTATGTGTTTTATTATAAACAGTTACTAACAAAAATGTTGAAGCACGGCAGAGCTAATATATTTAAAGAAAATCAAGATATGCCTGATAGTGACCTTAAATTAGAAGATATATGTAATAAGTTAATTCTGTTTGGTTCTGCAGACGAAGTCGCTGATAAAATCTTAGCTTTTAGAGAAGAAGTTGGAGACTTTGGAACATTATTGTACGCTGGTCATGATTGGGCTGATGTTGATTTAGCTAAAAAGTCTATGGAATTAATGGCAGAAAAAGTTATGCCTAAAATTAATGATAATATTAAAATAGCAGCTGAATAGGAGATATAATGACTAATGTTTCTATTGAAAATGGTAATCACCTAAATATTAAAATTGATGGTAACATTGAACTCCCAAAAATTATTTTTTCAAATTCATTGGGTACAGATACTAGAATGTGGGACCCACAAATCGAAGCTATGAAGAACAGCTTTTGTACTATTCGTTATGATACAAGAGGTCACGGTCAAAGTAGTCCTGTTGAAGGTCCTTACTCATTTGAAATGCTTGAAAATGATGTTATCACAATTTTGGATTATCTTGAAATTGATAAGGCTCATTTTGTAGGTTTATCAATTGGAGGAATGACTTCTTTAGGATTAGCACTCAAACATCAAAGTAGATTTAATAAAATTATATGTTGTGCTGCAAGAGCAGATAACCCTCCACCTTTCGTTGAATCATGGAACCAAAGAATTGCTATCATAGAAGAAAAAGGTACCGAGGGTGTTGTTGATGGGTCTTTAGAGAGATGGTATAGCGACGAGTTTAGATTAAATAAGTCAAATGAACAAATTGTAGATCTTTCAAAAACTATGATAAAACTTACTTCATCAAATGGCTATATTGGTTGTGCTCACGCTTTAAAAACATTAAATTATTTAAAAGAGTTATCTACAATTAACCGTCAAATGTTATTTATAGCTGGTGAAAAAGATATGGGAGCTCCTGCTATAGCAATGGAAGAAATGTCGCATTTAACACCAAATAGTAAATATGTATGTATTCCTGGGGCAGCGCATATTCTTAATATTGAAGCGCCAGAAATAGTGAATAAAACAATTTTAGATTTTTTAAATTAAAATTAATAAACAGGAGCTTAAAATGGCTATTAAAACATTTGAACATGTACTGATTTTAGCAGAAGACGTTGATAAAACTAAAGATTTTTATGTGAACTTACTTGGTCTTGAGGCAGGTTTTAGACCAGATTTCCCTTTTAAAGGTTATTGGCTTTATTTAAAAAGTAATAAAGAAGCAGCTTGCATTCATCTGGCAATGAGGCAGCAAGGTGATGGACAAGATTACTATATTGGAAAGAAAGATAACGTTAAATCTGGTTCAGGTGCTATTGATCATGTAGCATTTAATGCGGATGATATTGAAGGGATGAAAAGTAAGCTTGAAAATGAATCAGTTGAGTTTACGCATAGGAAAGTGCCAGGATTTCCTCTTGAACAATTATTTATTAATGATCCTGATGGTGTAAAAGTTGAATTAAATTACAAAGTTGATGAGTAAAAACTATAAATTATAGGAGCATATATTATGCCAAGAAAATTTGATGAAAAAATGTTTGATATTAAACATCTTCGAGAAACTGCTGAGAAATTAAAAAATTGGGGTCGTTGGGGTCCAGATGATGAAATTGGTACATTAAATTTTATAACTCCTGAAAAAGTTATTGATTCTAGTAAGCTTATAAAAAAAGGGAAACGTTTTAGCTTAGGCTTAAATTTTGATAGACACGGGCCACAAAAAGGTAGTTGGGGAAACAGATTTAATCCTATTCACTTAATGCTTGCTACGGGAACTGACGCTGTCGCAGGTCGATTTGATGATTTTGGATTAAGGTACGCTGATGATATGATTTCATTACCTCTTCAATGTGCTACTCAGTGGGATGCTTTATCACATATTTTTTATGATGATTATATGTGGAATGGATATGACGCTAAATTAGTTGACAGTGATGGTGCTCAAAAAAATGGAATTGAAAAAGTAAGAGCTGAAATGGCTGGTAGAGGTGTGTTGCTGGATGTAGCTAGATGGGCTGGTGTAGATTTTTTTGAAGATGGTATAGCGATAACATCAGAAGACTTAGATGCATGTGCTAAATCTCAAAATGTAGAAATTAAACAAGGTGACTTTGTTATAGTTAGAACAGGTCAAATGGAACAAAGGTTAGATTGTGGTGAATGGGGTGGCTATGCTGGTGGAGATGCTCCTGGATTAGCTTTTGAAACTGCTCAATGGATATATGATAAAGAAATTGCAGCTATATGCACTGATACATGGGGTTGTGAAGTTAGACCAAATGAAACCAAAGATGCTCAACAGCCTTGGCATTGGGTAGTTATACCTATGATTGGAATAACTATGGGTGAAATCTTTTATTTAAGAGATTTGGCAACTGATTGTGATGAAGATAAGGTTTATGAATTCTTTTTCTGTGCTCCTCCTCTTCCTATTACAAAGGCAGTCGGTTCACCAATAAATCCTATGGCAATAAAATAAATTCATAATGAACCCATCTGCAACCATTATAGGCGGATCCATAGCAGGTCTATTTGCTGCTAATGTCTTATTAAAAAAAGGATGGGATATAAGTGTTCATGAAAAAGTACCAACACCTTTATCCGGAAGAGGAGCTGGTATTGCTACTTATGATGAATTAGCTGATTTAGTTTTTAAATCAACAGGTAACAAGAAAGTACTTGGAACAAGAGCAAAAACAAGAGTTTCTTTAGATATAAATGGCAATATTACCACTCAATTTGATTACCCACAAGTTTATACAAGTTGGCAATACTTATATTCATTATTAAGAAACAATATACCAAATAAAAATTATT
The DNA here is from genome assembly GCA_964519035.1 of uncultured Rhodobacterales bacterium. Lineage (GTDB taxonomy): Bacteria > Pseudomonadota > Alphaproteobacteria > Puniceispirillales > Marisalimonadaceae > CAJJBL01. Next base: position 7,419 of record CAZFKZ010000060.1, read on the forward strand.
ATATGGATAATGATTGTATTAAAATCATTCAAGATAAAAAAAACACTGTTGCTTTTTTTAATAACAAAAAAGAAAAAAAGGATGATCTTATAATAATTGCTAATGGTATTAAATCTGAACTTAGAAAATACGTTGATAATGATGCAAAACCAGAATATGCGGGCTATGTCGGTTGGAGAGGTGTTGTTAATGAAGATGAATTAACGGAAAAGTCGTTACAAGTTTTATCCAATTACTTTGTTGTCGTTCTTCCTTATAATCAACAAATAGCAGCATATCCGATCGCTGGTGAAGGTAAAGATCCTTTTAAAAAGGGTAATAGAAGAATTAATTGGATTTGGTATAAACCAGCACCAAGTAATATTTTAAAAAATCTGTTATTAGGAAATTCTGGCAAGCAATATATTGATGGAATACCTCCAAATGAAATCAGAAACGAAATTGTAAAAGATCTTTTTGAAGAAGCTAATACTAAATTACCACCTCAGCTAAGTGAATTAGTTTTAAGGACTGCAACTCCCCTCATTCAACCTATTTATGATCTTAAAAGTAAACACATGCAAAATAATAGATTACTCACTATAGGTGATGCTGCATTTACAGCAAGGCCACATGTTGGGATGGGAGTAACTAAAGCGGCTATGGATGCTCATACTTTATCAAATTATTTAGACCATGAAAATTATCTAACAAATATAAAACAGTGGGAAACAAAAAGAATTA
>CAZFKZ010000061.1:0-8069 GCA_964519035.1 uncultured Rhodobacterales bacterium
CAAATATGGAAATACAGTATTTAAAAATTATTTTCAAGTACTTTAGAATTAGTTATTCTATTAAAAGAATAATTCTTTTTGGCTCCGTACCATGTATAATAGGGTATTTTAATATTTTTATTGAATTTACCTAAAAATATTTTGATATCTTCTATATTTTTAAAAATCCCAAAACACGTTGAACCACTTCCAGTCATTCCAAACGTAATTATATTTTTTGCTTTTTTTAATTCAATTATAATATTAGATATTTCAGGAACTAAAAATATTGCGGAGGATAGAAGTGAATTATAAATTTGTAAATTTGCAAAATTAATACTGTGATTATCTTGTATTTTATTTTTTTTATAATGTGTAAAAACATCTTTTGTAGATAGATGAATATTTGGATTTATTAAAAGGAAATAATAATTATTAGGTATGTTACAATTTTGTAATTTTTCACCAAATCCACTTAAAATTAAATCTCTACTTTTTAAACATGCTGGAACATCTGATCCTAAGCTAAGAGCTATCTTATAAAGAGCAGATTGTTTAATTTTTTCTTTATTATTTTTATCAATATTATGCAAATGCTTTAAAAGTATTAAAGTTGCTGCTGCATCTGCTGAACCGCCGCCAAGACCAGCGCCTATAGGAATTTTCTTATCTAGAATAACTTTAAAGTTTTGTTTCCAATTAGTATAACGTCTAAATACATCTATTGTATTTAAAATTAAATTATTATCAGGATTTATCAGCAATGATTTATTATTAGACATTTGATAGAAAACATCTTGTAAATTATTACGAATAAATATTTGATCAGTTAATTCTAGAAAACATATATGACTATTCAACAGATGTAATCCATTAGAAGATTTTCCAGTAATAAATAAATTTAAGTTTAGCTTTGCAGGAGCTTGTATAGATTTAAAACTATTCATGTAAATCAATTTTATTTTTAATCATTGAAGAAATTTCTTTATTAGTCTCATATTGAAGTGCTTTTTTCCATTCAAATTTTGCTTCATCAATTCTATTTAACATTAAATAACAATCTCCTAAATGATCAATTATTTCTGAATTATTTGGTTCAATAGTGACAGCTTTTTCTAAATAAAAAACAGATGAATTATAATTTTTTCTTTGAAATTGTACCCAGCCCAGAGTATCAAGAAAGAATGGATTATTAGGTTCAATTTTTAATGCACTTGTAATAAGAGTAAGCGCAAAGTCTAAATTTATCTTTTTTACGGCTAATTTGTAGGAAAGGTAATTAAGTGCATAAGAATCATAATTGTCATTATTAATGATTCTTAAAAGTATTTTTTTTGATTCTGCCCAATTTCCTATTTTATCTAAACAAGTCGCATATAAAAATAATAGCCTATTATTTTTACCTTCTACAATCATTAACTGCTTATATAATTTTATAGCTTTAGAATAGTTTTTGTTAAGTTTATAAAAATTTGCTAATTCATATAAAACAATCTTATTTTGAGGTGCTTTTTCTGAAAGTTCAAATAAGAGATTTTTATATTTTTTTTTATCTTTAAATATTTTAAAAATAGATAATTTTTTTAGATTAGCTGCTAATGAAATATAAGATTGCTCTTCAATATCATCTATTAATCTAACAGCAATATGTTTTGATCCTTCACTAGAATATAATTCAGCTAATGAATATTTTGAAATATCCATATTGGAATTAAAATATATACTCATCTCTAATAGTATTTTAATATAAGAAGATGGTATCTCATTTTTGTCATCTTTTTTGAAAGCCATATTATATAAATAATAAGATAAAATTGTTTTAAGATTTGCTTTGTCATTAAAAAAGTTATGTGAAGATCCAAAATCATATAGAATGTATTCTTTATTAAAGCTCTCAGACAATCTATTTATTAATTTTTCAAAAATTTCTTTTTCATTTATCCTGAAATAATATCCTGCTAGAAATAGTAAGTCTATATTAGATAGTAAATCTTGGTTGAGATTGAAGTCAGCAATCTGCCTTAGTATTTTATTATCATAAAAATTTTCAAAAATTAACAACTTGTAAATTGGAACATTCCAAGGAATATCTTTATTTGGTAATAAACTATCCTCTGACTTCTTTTTTGAAAGAAACAACCAATCTTTTAGTAATTTATTTATTTCATAAAAATTTATAAAATCTTTACTTTGCTCTAAAATTTTTAAACTTTTATTAAATTCTTTATTTTCAATACTTTTAATGAATTTTGGAATCTTATATATAAAATCATTTTGATCTTTTATATTCAAAGATTTTGATATGTTATTTGCAATTTCAAAATTACCACTAACTAAATTTGAAAAAAATTTGAGCTCTAAAAGTGTTTTGTCTTTTGTTTCAAATTGGAGCAATTTATTTGCACTAAATACGTCACCTATTAAAATAGAGTAGCTAGAAGAGAGATACGTTCCACTTCTACTATGTGACATAAATTCAATTTCATTACTATTATTTATATTTTGCAAAATTGATCTATCGTAGCAACTAGTAACAAACAGAAAAAATAAAATAATTACGATTTTTTTCATAAAAACTCGTCAAAAATTAAAATTTAACATTAAACTATTTTACTGTTAATAATAACTATTAATTTTTCATAGGTTAGAATAAATTGAAAGAAAATGAATTACAATCTTTAGACCAAAAGTCAATTTTGAGCTTATTAAGCATTTTCAACGAAATAGGTATTGATGTTGAAATAAGTGAAAATAAGTTAATTACCAATGAGATAAATAAAGTTAATAGTGTAAGTAAAAATAGTAATGAAAATAATAAGTTAACAAGCCCAGAAAAAAAAGCTTTAGAAATATCACTGCAAGCAAAAGATATTAATTCTTTAAAAGAATTATTTGAAAATTTCAATGGTTGCCTCTTAAAAAAAACAGCAGCTAATTTTGTTCCTTTTGAAGGAAATAAAAATTCAAAAATATTGATCGTTGATGGATCTCCAGAATCAAATGAAGATAAGTTAGGAAGACCATTTGCAGGTGAAAGAGGAATTTTATTTGAAAAAATGCTACAGGCTATAAATTTAAAAAAGGAGGATGTATTCATTACAAATGCAATACCTTGGAGACCTCCAGGAAATAGATATCCCACCAGAGATGAAATAAATATTTGTAAACCATTTATATTTCATTTGATTTTTTTATTAAACCCAAAGATTATTTTATGTATGGGAGATGTTGCGATTAATCAAATTCTTGATTTAAATAAAAATATTACAAATTCTCGAGGTAAATGGTATGATTTTGACAATATTTTTTTTAAAAAATCTTTTAAAGATGAAAAACAAATAATGGTACTTCCAACACATAATGTTTCTTATTTATTAAAAAGGCCTGAAACAAAGCGACAAGCTTGGGATGATCTAAAGTTGTTACAAAATAAAATAAAAGAAATAATTTAATTGTGAATATTTTTAAAAGTAAAAAATTTATTAATGCTTTAGTTAGCCTATTTTTATGTCTATTTTTTCAAACTATCAATGCTGACACTTTACAAAAAAACAAGATCTTATCCAATTTAGACATTACACTTTATAAGCAAATCTTTGCTATTCAAGATATATCAATAAAGAACAGGCAATCCCCTAAGTGGAAAACTGTTAATAAATTAATTAAAAAATTAGATAACAAAATTCTTCTAGGTAATGTGTTTGCTGAAAGGTACTTACATCCTACAGGATGGAGAAGCTCATTTAAAGAATTAAAACAATGGTTAGACAAGTACAGTGATCATCCTGATGCTACAAGAATTTATAGAATAGCCATAAAACGAAAACCCAAAAATCATAAAAATCCTAAGAAACCAACAAAAGGTTTTTTAAACGGTTATGGTTTGTACAAATCTAATGTATTAAAACCAAAGTTTCCTATGAAAAAAGGTTACAACAAATATTCGAGACAATCATATTTACTATCAAGAAAAGTTAGAAAAGCTATTAATAAAAGAAAGGCACAATTTGCTGAAAAATTATTGAATAGTAAAATAAATAAAAAATATTTAACAAAAGAAGAACAATCTCAACTTAGAGCTGAATTAGCCCATGCTTACTTTATTTTTAACTATGACGAACATGCTCTAAGGCAATCAAGGCTATCTCTAAGCTTATCCTATTTACCAAACCCATTAGCTTTATGGGCAGGTGGTTTAGCTTCTTGGAGAAGAAATGATTTAAAATCATCTAAATATTTTTTTAATATTTTAGCTGAAAAAATTATTGGTCCTGAAGGTATAATTGCAGGAGGTGGTTACTGGTCTGCAAGAATTGCCTACAATACAGGTAATGCCAAAAAAGCAAACTATTTTTTGAGTAAGGCAGCCACCCATGAAAGAACATTTTATGGATCTTTAGCAATGGAATCTCTAGGTTATAAGTATAAACCTGATTTTTCATTACCTGAATATGATTTGAATTTTATCAAAAAGATTAAACTTTTCAAAGGTGGACTAAGAGCTTTAGCGTTATTAGAGGTTTCAGAATATCACAAATCAGCAAGAGAATTCAGGAAAATTATACCTCAATTTGAAATAAGTGATTATCCTAAATTAGTATCTTTTGCTTCGAAAAATAATATGCCAGGATTAACTTTTCGTCTTGCAGCTATTTTAAGGAATAATCATAATAAATTATTATTGGGTGGTTTATATCCTATTCCAAATTGGAAAACAGAAATATCTTCTTTTAAAGAAAAGGCTTTAATATACTCTATAGTAAGACAAGAGTCAGGTTTTAATCCAAGAGCAAAAAGTTCGTCAAAAGCTTTAGGAATAATGCAAATTATGCCTTCAACTGCAGCATTTATAATGAAAAATAGAGCTTACAAACTTAAAGGTAGTAAAAATTATCTTTTATATGAACCAACTCATAGTATCCATATAGGATCAAAATACATGAAATTTCTTTTAAACTTACCTTTAATTAATCAAGATTTGATGTGGATGTTAGCGAGTTATAATGCAGGTCCGGGTAATTTTAAAAAATGGACTAAAAATAAAGACTACAAAATAAGTGATACTTTATTAATGCTTGAAAGTCTCCCGGCTAGAGAGACTAGAAACTATATTAAATTAGTTTTAACTAATTTATGGATATATAAATTAAGGTTTAATCAAAAATCAAATATATTATCTGCCCTAGCAGCAGGAAAACCCATAAACTTTAAAGTTTTTTTTAAACACTAGATAAAGAGAAAATCATGTCTATAGATTATAAGTTAAATTTTTTACCAGTTAACATTTCTATAATAACAATATCGGATACTAGAGTTATTAGTAATGATAAATCTGGAGATCTTTTAGAAGATAGAGTTAAATCTAGTGGTCATAAATTAATTTCTAGGGGTATTGTTAAAGATGATTTCAAAGATATTACTAGTTTAGTAACAAAACTAACTAACCAAAAAGATATAGATATAATAATAACAACTGGAGGAACAGGTCTTACAGGTAGAGATATAACACCAGAGGTTATGAAGAATTTATTTGAAAAGACTATTGATGGATTTGGAGAACTGTTTCGTTGGTTATCATATTCAAAAATTGGAACTTCAGCATTACAATCAAGGGCATTAGCAGGTGTGTTAAATGGTACTTATATTTTTTGTTTACCGGGTTCTCCTTCAGCATGCAAAGACGGTTGGGATGATATACTTTTTTATCAATTAGATATAAGAAATAAGCCTTGTAACTTTATAGAAATAATACCTAGACTTAAAGAACACGGGAGTTATCGTAATAAAAATTAATGGCTGACTTCACTTTAGAAAAAGAAAATTATCACAAAAATTATTATATGATTGGAGTTGACGAAGCTGGTCGTGGTTCGTGGGCAGGACCTATTGTAGCAACAGCATGCTGGTTAGATTATAAAAAACATGAACTTTTATCAGAAAATATTAATGATAGTAAAAAAATAAACTCAATTAAAAGAAAAAAAATTATTTTAAGTTTAAATGATTCTATCAAATTTAGTTCTTCAGTTTCAACAGCTAAAGAAATTGATCATTACGGTCTTACTTTGGCTAATTTTATGGCAATGAAGAGAGCTTTATGGTGTTTATGTGAATCAGTTAATAAAGAATTGAGAGTAAATTATTTAAATACCAAAATTTATATTGATGGAAAACAAACTCCAAATTTTTCAAATGTTGATGTAGCAAATCAAAATCTTAAAAAAATAAACTTAAGACTTCACTCTACGACTTCTTTAGTTAAAGGTGATAACAAGTCTAAAACAATAGCTTTGGCAAGTATAATTGCAAAAGAGACAAGAGATTCTATTATGAAAAATTATTCTATATCATACCCAAATTATAAATTCGATAATCATTTTGGTTATGGTACAAAAAAACATAGTGAAGCAATTGAAAAATTTGGGATATCTCCAATTCATAGAAAGTCCTTTAAACCTATTTCACCATATATAGTAAATTAATATAAACTTTATCCATATATTGTAACAAAATTAATTAATTAACTAAACCATTGACTTAAATGTCTTTTTATAATGTTATCCACAAAATATACACAATATATTAATAAAAATAGAATGATAACATGTCCTTAGAAAAATTTATAAATAGAACAATAGTTGGTGATTGTGTAGAGCAAATGAATAAGTTACCAGCTGAAAGTATTGACTTAATTTTTGCTGACCCGCCTTATAATTTACAATTAAATAAAGAGCTTTCCAGACCAGACCAATCAAAAGTTCATGGGGTTAATGAGAGTTGGGATCAATTTGATTCAATATCTGATTATGATAAATATACTAATCTTTGGATGAATGCTGCAAAAAGAATTTTAAAACCTAATGGAGCAATGTGGGTTATTGGATCATATCATAATATTTTTAGACTTGGTTATATTATGCAAGACTTAGGTTTTTGGATGTTAAACGACTTAATATGGAGGAAGGTAAATCCAATGCCTAATTTTAGAGGTAGAAGATTTACAAATGCACATGAAACTTTAATTTGGGCCTCCAAGAGTAGTTCTTCAAAATATACCTTTAATTATGAAGCAATGAAGTCTTTAAATGGTGACTTGCAAATGCGTTCTGACTGGCTAATACCAATTTGTACTGGTGAAGAAAGACTTAAAAATACAGATGGAAAAAAAGTACACCCAACACAAAAGCCAGAAAATTTAATTAGTAGAGTAATAATGTCTAGTAGTAACATTGGTGATACAATATTAGATCCTTTTTTTGGAACAGGCACAACAGGCGCAGTATCTAAGAAGTTAGGTAGAAATTATATTGGAATAGAACAAAATGCAAAGTATGCACTGGAGGCAGAAAAAAGAATAAGATTAACTAGTAAAATAGAAGCTGACGAACTTATTCAAACACCAAGAAAAATATCTGAGCCTAGAATTCCTTTTGGGAACTTGTTGGAGCAAGGCTTACTAAATCCAGGAGACTTACTTCACGATATACGAAACAGGTGGACTGCTAAAGTAAGAGCTGATGGAAGTTTGATATCTAAAGATACTAAAGGTTCAATACATTCTGTCGGAGCTCATCTTCAGGGATTACAAGCATGTAATGGATGGACTTTTTGGCACATAAAGAGGTCAGGGAAATTAGTACCCATAGATAATTTAAGATTAGCTATAAGAGCTGTTAATCAAGCTTAGATTTAAGCTCAATTCTTCTTTTGTGTAAAATTGGTTCTGTATATCCAGAAGGACTGATTATTCCTTCGATAATCAAATCTAGAGAGGCTTGAAAAGCAATTGATTCATCAAAGTTTGCGGACATTGATTTATAATTTAAATCATTATTATTTTGATTATCTACAATTTTTGCCATTTTCTTCATAGTATCAATTAATTGATCTTTAGAGAAAATACCATGATGTAACCAATTCGCTAAATGCTGGCTAGAAATACGACACGTTGCTCTATCTTCCATTAAACCAATATTATTTATATCTGGTACCTTTGAACATCCTACACCCTGATCAATCCATCTTACTACATAACCAAGTATACCCTGAACATTGTTATCCATTTCTTTTTGTATTTCATCTGGAGACCA
>CAZFKZ010000062.1:0-4146 GCA_964519035.1 uncultured Rhodobacterales bacterium
TGATTAACACCTTTTTCTTTGTAATAACTTATTCCTTTTTGAAGTTTAGAAATAGATACTAAACCAGTATGATCAACGAGTTTTAATTCACCATTTTTCATTGGAACAACTACATAATCATATTCATGGATATGTTGTCCTGTCTCTTCACCAGGTTCAAAGGCCCAACTAGTCACTCTAGTTCTCTCATTATCAATCATAATTTTAGATGTTGCCATAATAGTTCCTTATGAAAATATAAAATCTTATTTTTTTTAATGTTTATATTACATCATTTTTTATAATTTTCGTAAATCGCTTTATATTATATTATAATTTTCTCTATAGTTAATTTAGAATGCTAAAATTTAGTACAATTCAAAATTATGATTGCACTTGTGTAAGTTATACATAGGATAAGGATAGTTTATATTTTACTTATTAAGCTTAAATTAAATATTAAGATAAAAAATTTATATTAATAAGATTAAAAAAAAGGAAATTAAAATTTTAAAATCTAATGATGCCCTTTTACGCGCCAAGTCTTTTTCAGATGATTATAATCTACAAGCACCTATCATATTATCTCCAATGGCGGGTGTCTGTCCTGTCTCACTATCTGTAGCAGTAGCCAAGGCTGGCGGCATGGGATCTTGTGGAGCTTTGTTAATGAACAAAGGTCAAATTGCTGACTGGGTTAATGATATGCGAAGCAATTCTAATGGAATGTTTCAATTGAACACTTGGATACCAGACCCAGAACCAGTTCGTGATCTAAACAATGAATCTATAATTCAAGATTTTTTATCTAAATGGGGACCAGAAGTTCCTGATTTATTAGAAGATTTACCAAAACAGGATTTCGCTGGACAATGTGAAGCTATGTTAAAGGCAAATCCAACTGTCATCTCTTCAATAATGGGCCTTTATCCTCCTGAATTTGTATCTCAAATGAAAGATAGAAATATAAAATGGTTTGCGACCATTACTACAGTCAACGAAGCTATTCAAGCTCAAAAAGCTGGAGCTGACGCAATTGTAGTTCAAGGTATAGAAGCAGGTGGTCATCGAGGATCATTTATAGCAGAAAACGCTCAGGAAAATTCAATAGGCCTATTTTCTTTATTACCTGCTGTTGCAGATGCACTAGATATTCCTATTATTGCGGCAGGTGGTATTGCTGATGGAAGAGGTATGGCAGCTGCATTATTGCTCGGCGCTTCTGCAGTTCAAGTGGGAACTGGTTTTTTACGATCACCTGAAGCAAAGATTCCAAAGGTATGGGCAGAAGCAATGAATAAATCGTTACCAGAAGATACAGTTGCTACTCGGGCCTTTTCAGGTCGATTAGGAAGAAGTTTAAGAACTAAGTATGCGGTAGATGCGAATTCTAAAGATGCACCCTCTCCTGCACCATATCCAATTCAACGACATCTAACTCAAGAAATGAGAAACAATGCACTTAAATCTGAAAATTTAGATGGTATGCAAGCTTGGGCAGGCCAATCTGCTAAACTTGCACTAGATATACCAGCTTTTGAAATTGTTACTAAAATCTGGAGTGATACAAGGGCAATACTTGAATAAATGTTTTATTACACCTTGGCACATTTACGTTGAGCTATAGAACTATACCAACGTTGCAAATGGATGGCATCTTCAGAAGGTTTTTCTTTAATAAACTTAGCAAATTCTAAAGAAATAAATGCTGTTATATCTGCCACTGTGAAACGATCGCCAGCTATGTAATTTGATTTAGCGAGACGTTCATTTAACGAATTAAAAAAAAGTTTTACTCTTGATCTTCCACGTTCTGCTAACTCTGGAATTTGATCATAGCCGATGGGGCCCACGATTGCTCGTCCAGCAAACCCTCTTGCACTATTTCGAAAACATTCAGCAACTGCTTGAAGACCATTTAAATCCATATCAAGTTGTGCAATAGCTATAACTGCTCTTTCTATTGGATCTAAGCCTGTCAAATTATTATCAGGGAAAACACTATCAAGATAAACACTTATAGCCATTGATTCATTGAGCATAGTCCCATTATCAAGAAGTAATACAGGAACTGAAGCTTTAGGATTGAGTTCTATAAAAGGTGATTTTAAGTGTTCTCCAGATCCTAAATCAACAAAAACAGTTTCAATATCAATTTCTTTTTCAGCTATAAACATTCTAACGCGTCTTGGACTTGGAGCAGTTAGGCAGTCATAAAATTTCAATTTATATTCCTTTATGTAAATTATTTTTAAATTTAGTTAACATATAAATAATATTATCCAAATATAATAAAAATTATTCGTCAAAGTTTTTTTAAATGTTATCCTAATTAATATTAGTTAACACTCAATAATTGGCCTTGATATTAATCATATTCTGAGACTAATGAAACGAGATTTAGTAATATTTAAATATATGAAGACAAATGTATTTTTATTTGATAGGAAAAGTTTTGTTATATTAAATTTTGAATATACAAAGTTAAGAAAGAAATAGTAATAATATTCTTAAAAAATTGTAGTTTTTACCTATATAAAATTCAAAGAAACTTTGTCAAAAAGATAGAAGAGAAATGAAATTATCTACTGAAAAAACACCCAAACAAAAACTAAGTAAATATTCAGTAGATAATGTATCTGCCGTTAATATTACACACTTATCTATTAATGATCTGAGAGAGGTTGCTCAGGCATGTGATGAGTTAAATCAGCAAGCAGGATGTAACAAAGCAATTCCCCATGTAGCCGCAAGAAATATCCAAAGTGAAAAAGAATTAGACAACTTTGTAAAATTCTGTGAAGCAAAAGGAATAAATAAAGCATTGGTGATAGGAGGATCTATCCCAAGGAACAAAACTAACATTTTTCAAAATGATGTAGCAGTTGCAACTATTCTAAAAAGTGCGAATATAAAAGTTGACTGTGGAATATATCCACAAAATGAGACTGAGCTTGAAATAAAAACTAAACTCAGCATCTTTAATAATGCCATCACACAACTATGCATGGACGAAAATGCAATCAACAGATTACCTTTGTTAGATACTATACGTATCGGTGTGCCATCTATGTGTAGTGTAAAAGGAATATATAAATATTTAAAATTATGTGGGAACGATAGTTATAAGTATATTTTTAAGAATTATAAGGCTTTAAATTATTTGGACCATAATGGTTTAAGAGTTGATAAGTTTATTCAAAAATTAAAATTTTCTAACTACCATATTTATAATTTTGGAAAGTTAGATAAAACAATCAATAAATTATTAATGTAATTTAAGTTGGTCGTCTTATTCAAAAAGTTATGCCAATACATACCAAACTAAAACTCGCTTGTTAAAATTAGAAATTAATTTTAATATTTGCCATTTAATTTACCTCATATAATCAAAATAAAAATTTTTATTTTTTAACACATAGGACAGTTACTGCCATTCAAATGTTTAGTTAGTGTTTGTTTAAATTCCCCATGTTCAGAGCAAATAATAATAATAGGAAATGATTTATATCTAAATTCTATTTTTGAGTAGTCGTATTTTTTTCCATGGATTTTTTGGAGATCTATTATTACGTTATCAATAACACACTTACCGCAACCTACAGGATTTCTTTTTTTATCAATATCTTTGCTATCTCTACCTAAATGTAACTTTGGTGTTGTTTTAAATTCACCATGTATTTTACAAATAATAATTATTGATTTTGTTAAACCCACATAATTCACTTTAGAATAATCGTATTTTTTCCTATGAACTTTTCTAAATCTTTCTAATATATTTCCTGGATTATTCCTGTATTTTTTTAATTTCTTCTTTGTAGCATCTGACGTTTTCCAATTTTCTTTTTTAAAATCAGACGTAACTTTCTTATATTCTTCTTTTTCCCACATTCCTTTGTTAGGTAATAATATTTTTAGTTTGTTACTCATTTTATTTACTTCAGTTTATATAAGTAATTAATTAATTAATTGTTTTTATAGGGTAACTTAATCCATATCAAAATTATAATAATTAAATAACAAATGTGTTAAGCATATTTATTTAATTGGTTTTAGATTAATTAAGCTATTTCTTAAGCAACATCTTTAACTGTTGAAGTGTAACTTATTAATTGAACTTAGTTCATGGATTAAGAAACAGGATTACAAATTGAATATATAGAAATG
>CAZFKZ010000062.1:4246-5982 GCA_964519035.1 uncultured Rhodobacterales bacterium
TGTCTTCATGCTGCTCATTCTTATGACATGCACCCATTTTATAATTTGATTAAAACAAACGAACAACGTGGTGTGGGCGTTGAATTACGATTAATTGGTTGCAATCCTGATCAAGCAGAGTTAAATGCAAAAAAATATAAGTATAAAGTTGTAAGCAAATCTCAAAACAAAGCTCACGGTTTAATAGAATGTTACATTGAGGACAATGACGGTTATTGTTGGGTACCTAGTATGAAAATATGAGTATAAACTTTTAATAACAAAGAAAAATTGAATTACTTTTAATACTGTCTTAGGATTGTGAGAAATATCCTAAAGAGCTATATTAAAAAAATTGGACGATATAAAGAATGTATAATGGTTTGGAATACCAGATTAAAGTTAAGTATAATTGAAAAGTCTTAGAAAAAAATAATGAGATTATTATTATTTGTATTTACCATACTATTTATTTCATCTCGCTTAGCCTGGCCTCAAGATATTCCAACTCCATACGATGTAATTCCTCCACCATTATGTATAAATAATAAAGGTAAAATTGTTCAATTTCAAAATCTTTCTTCAAAATCAGGAATGTTTTCTGCAGGAGTAGCTAAAAGAAATGAAGAAGGTAAACCAATGGTTTATCGATTTAATTTTGAAAAATCTCCAAAAGCACTTCAAATATTTATAGATTTTCACGAATGTGCCCACCATCAAACTGGTGATTTAGAAAAACCTCATCCACCTCAAAACAGTCCTGAGCATATGATGAAAGAGAGCATCGCTGACTGTATTGCTGCACTTCGTATACGTGAAAAGAATAAAAATGGAAAAATATTAATTGTTAATGCACTCTTTGAACTTAAAAAAACAATGTCCATACTAAATTTTCCTATATCATCAATTAAAAGTAGGGAATTAAACATTAAAAATTGTTTTAAAAAAAAAATTTCATCAAAAATTTTTATTTTCAATGTATTAAAAAAACGTGGGTTAAAATAAAATTAAGTATGAGTGTTAAAAAAATTAAAATATATACAAATGACATAATTTAACTATTAAAAGCTAATCAAGTAACAACTGTCAAAGATGTTTTCTAGATTCATATATAAAAATTAGTGCTTCTTTCTATTAAAAAGAACTTAATGCTTTGATCTTAAGGTATTTAAAGGTAAATACTAACTTTTCCTCTAGAAACATCTACTTTAAATTATACTTTATTAAATATTATCTCTAGCCACTTTATTATAACATCAACACTTATATCAAAAATAATTAATAAATACCTCAGTTAAAAAAAATATTGAATAATAATGCTATTAACATCCTTTTTATAATGTAATAGATACTTAAATACGAAAAAAAATCAATCTTGGGAGATATAGATGACTAATGAAAATAAATGTGGTTGCGGGAGATCACCTACAGGAAAATGTATTGGGTGGCATTCTTTAAGTGAAGAAGATTATATAAAAAGAAAAGAAGCTTATGAAGCTAAAAAAGAGCAAAAAAAGTAATTGATCAGGTCAAGCATATACTCAAACAAACTTGAAGTTATACAATAAAGTATTGGAGATTACCTCTAATCAGGAGTCTTCTAGTTTATTGAGTTCAACTCTTGCTTGCCAAACAACTACACATTCTTTACATCGTTCTGTAGCTTTTCTAATAGCCCTATAAGCAGGATGCTTCTTGCAACCTTTAGCAAGTATTTTAAGTAATTCTATTTGTCTTTGGTCTATATTTTTTTCCAT
>CAZFKZ010000062.1:6082-7805 GCA_964519035.1 uncultured Rhodobacterales bacterium
GTATTTATGTCCATCAGCAGAAGTTAGAGTTCCATGACCATTTACTTTATCATTTTTAAATTCACCTTCGTATTTATCACCGCCTTTAAAAGTTAAGATTCCATAACAATTATGTTTAATTCCAGTTGATGGACAAGGAGGCAAAGCAAAGCTTTGTGAAATAAATAAGAAAGTGAAGAATATGAATAAAGTTATTTTTAAAAGGTTTTTCATTTTCTTACTTTATTAAAAATATTAGTAATTACAAATAAAATTATACTTCAATAAATCTAACAACACGTTATTTAACTTTGATTAATGATACATGAACTAAGTTCAAAAGGCTGTGTCCCTCTTTAAAAATAATAATCCAAAATATAATCTATAAATCAAGATAGTAGACAGAAAGAAATTTTAATAACTCTTTACCAATCACAACAATTTTGATTAGACTTTGATTATGAAAAAAATATTTATCATATTCTATATACTTCTTTTTTATTTAACTTCATCTGTTGGTTGGAGTCTATCATTGAATGATTTGTTTGAAATGAAAGGAATCTATTATAACAAATTGACTGAAGTTCCATTTACTGGGAAAATTGAAGGTAAAACAAAAGGTTCTTTTAAGAATGGTAAGAAGGATGGTTCTTGGACAAGTTACTGGGAAAATGGGAAGTTACAATCTAAAACTAATCATAAGAATGGAAAGCCAGAAGGTTCTTGGGTTAGTTACCATCTTAATGGACAGTTAAGGGATAAAGGTCAATACAAGAATGGTTTGAAAGAAGGTTCTTGGGTTAGTTACTTTGGGAATGGGCAGTTAAGGTCTACGCGTAATTACAAAAATGGAATTATGATTAATAACTAAAACTTAACCGTTGCACACACTTCACTTTTTTTTATAAAACAGAATGTTTAGTAACTTTTGTTGATTAAATTGAATTTGTTCTTAGAAATTAAAGAGTACTTAACTTTATAAATCACATTGCTTAAAAAAAGCACTTAATACATATCAACCAATAATAATAAACTCTATTGGTGTATGCACGTGAAAATCATAAGTTATCTCTAATTCTTTCTAACTAAACTCCATTGGAATTTTACGAAAGAAAGTTTATATACTTATTTTTAGATTATGTCCGTTTATTAGAAAAAATAAATCTACATATTAGAGATATTGGAATAAGGGATGGAATAACCATATACAAAAGAGATAACAAATCACCATTTCTCTTAAAATTTATAATATATAATACCCCCCCCTTAAAGTGAGGAGATTCAGTTCATTTATTCACCCTCCTAGTGAAATCCTCTTATTATAGCAAAACAAATTAGTAATATTTAAGTTTGATGAAAACTCTTTATTTAAAATCTATGATGGTAAATCTACGAGGTTATCTTTATTAGCATCACGCAAAATGATAATTTAGTGCCTGGCAGTATCATTATTTTTGACTTTCAAACCCACATTAACTTTTCATTTATATAAATTAAGAACTAACTATTTAGTTATCTTTTTTGTATTAATTTTAGATATTGTGCTTGAGGTTGCTAATATTTTTTCTTTATTTTTTTTTGGTTTTTTAACTTCTTTATTACCTTTTTGATTATTACCTTTGCCCATTTTATTTCCTCTAACAATTGAAGTTGAATTACTTTTAATAAAATTAAAAACTATATAATAAGTAAGATCATATGTAATAAAATAGTCAAGAACAATAGAATAAATAAATCAGTTTTA
>CAZFKZ010000063.1:0-7153 GCA_964519035.1 uncultured Rhodobacterales bacterium
CTAAGAAAAATACAAGCTCCTATGAGTTCTTCAACTTCACCCCAGCGACCTGCAGGAGTTCTTTTTGCTAACCATGAAGTAAAATCTTCATCCGCCACTAGAGCAGCGTTCAAAGGTGTATCAAAATAACCAGGAGCTATTGCATTGCATTGAAGTCCATATTTAGCCCAATCCGTTGCCATTCCTTTTGTTAAATTTCCAACTGCACCTTTAGTGGCTGTATAAGGAGCTATACCTGGCCTAGCTAAAGACGTTTGCACGCTAGCTATATTTATAATTTTTCCTGAACCTCTTTTTATCATGTATTGCACAACGGCTTGGCTAACGTTAAAAACTGACGAAACATTAGTTTTTAATAATTGATCAAACATTTCTGGAGGAAAGTCTTCAAGTGGAGATCTGTGTTGCATTCCTGCATTATTTACCAAAATATCAATTGCACCTAATGTGTTTTCAAAATTATCAATTACCTCTTTTGTTTGTGCATGATCCGTTGCATCAAAACAAAGTTGATGTAATTCACCTGTTATGTTAATTGTTTTTGCTGCTTTTTCTAATTTTTCTTTATTTCTACCATTCAAAATGATAGACGCGCCAGCCTGACTTAATCCTAAAGCCAAAGCATAGCCTATGCCTTGTGATGAACCTGTAATGAGTGCTCTTTTACCCTTTAAATTAAACAATTCTGTTCCAACACTCATTTAAATCTCCATTTTAATAAAATCAAAATATATATAATTAATAAAAATATTGCTAATTTTCTTTCAAAAATTTATCTTTGTAAGTCGAATCATACGGCATCTAAAGGTTTAGAATGAAATCAATATTCATACATTCTGCAATGGACTTGAGAATAGAAGACTATCCTGTTGAAACAATATCATCTAACCAAGTAGAAATATCTTTAGCTATTGGAGGCATTTGTGGAACAGACCTTCATTATTATAAACATGGTGGCTTTGGTGAAATTAAATTAAAAGAACCAATGGTACTTGGCCACGAAGTTTCAGGCCACATAACTAAAATAGGATCTAAAGTTACAAATGTTAGTCTAGGACAACTAGTATCAGTATCTCCTTCAAGACCTTGTAATAAATGTTCATTTTGCTTAGAGGGCTCACAAATTCATTGTGTGAATATGAAATTTTATGGGTCAGCTATGCCGTTTCCTCATATTCAAGGTGCTTTTAGAGAAACTTTAATAGCCAATGACTACCAGTGCATTCCAGCAGATGGATTAACATCTGGAGAAGCTGCAATGGCAGAACCATTAGCTGTTTGTTTACATGCTATAAAGCAAGCTGGTAGCATTTTTGGGAAAAAAGTTCTTGTAACTGGCTCAGGTCCTATTGGAACACTTTGTGTTCTTGCGGCAAGACGAGCTGGAGCAGCAGAGATTGTTGTAACTGATATCTCAAACTCAGCTTTGTCTTACTCATCATTAGTTGGCGCAGACATTACAATTAATAGTTTAGAGAACTATTCCTCCTTAGAGAAGTTTCAATCAGGTAAAGGTTTTTTTGATATTGCTCTAGAGTGCTCAGGCTCTTCATCTGGTATAAAGGATGCGATAAAATGCCTTAGACCTAAAGGAACTTTAGTACAACTTGGCCTAGGAGGAGATATTTTAATGCCCTTAGTAGCCGTAACAACTAAAGAATTAAATATAAAAGGTTCATTTAGGTTTTATACTGAATTTCAATTAGCAGTTCAAATGATGCAAAAAAAGCTGATAAATGTTGCACCCCTAATAACTCATACTATTCCATTTCAAGATGCTGAAAAAGGGTTTGAAATTGCAATAGACAATCACACGAATAGCATGAAAGTCCAGATTGCTTTCAACTAATCTTCTGAATTATTTAACTATCCTAATTTTAAAGATAAATAATCATTGACATTTAAATCAAATAAAACGCAACATTAATCATGTAAAATTTTATATCTAAGATGAGATATAATTATAATAAAATATAAGGGAGTAGTAATGAAAAATTTTAAAAACATAATCCTTGGCGTTTCTACAATCGCAATTGCTTCAACTCTATCTATGACATCGGTTGCAGCTGAATGGCGTGGATGGAATATACATAAGCCTGGGTATCCAAATACAGTTGCTATGGATAAATTTGGTGAACTAGTAAAACAAAAAACTGGCGGAGAAATTACTCTTAAAATGTTTCATTCAGGTGTTTTAGGAAATCAACCTGATGCAATAGAACAAGTTAGAGTTGGTGGACTAGCGATAGGTAACTTTAACTTGGGTCCTATAGGACCAATGGCAGCAGAAGCAAACGTTGTATCTCTTCCTTTCATTTTTAAAGATATGGGTCACATGCATCGAGCACTTGACGGAGCGGCTGGAGACAAAATAAGCGCTGGAATGGCCAAAATTGGAATTATAGCTCTAGCTTGGTACGACTCAGGGGCTCGATCGTTTTATAACTCTAAAAAACCAATAATGACGCCATCTGATGTAAAAGGACTTAAAGTACGAGTTATGAATAATGAGCTTTACTCAGGAATGATCTCTGCATTAGGAGGGAACCCTTCACCTATGGCTTTTTCAGAAGTGTTTCAATCCTTAAAGACTGGTGTTGTTGATGGTGCTGAAAATAACTGGCCATCATATGAATCAACAGGTCATTTTGAAGTAGCAAAATATTATTCACTATCTCAACACTTAATTATACCTGAATGCGTATGTATTAATGATAAAGTTTATAATAGCTTATCAGCAAAAAATAAAAAGGCAGTAAAAGATGCTGCTCGTGAATCTGCTGTTTTACAAAGAGAGTTATGGGAAAAAAGAGCTATTTCAAGTCGTGACAAAGTTATGAAAGCTGGAGTTAAATTTAATGAAATTCCAAATAAGAAAGCTTTCATGGATGCGATGCAACCAGTTCATACAAAGTATTTAGCAGCTAACCCCAATCTAGTTTCTTTAGTTGATTTAATAAAAAATACTAAATAAAACACTAAATAATTATTGGCCATTACTTGATGGCCAATAATTTTATTAAGTTTGAAGGTGAATTATTATAAATAAAACCACTTCTAAAATAATAGATCTTTATACTAATTTCCTTAATAAAATTGCATATGTTTGTAATATTATTGCTGGCGTCGCAATTGTCTTTATGACAGTTATTTTTAGTTGGTTGGTTTATGGAAGGTATGTTTTAAACTCTACCCCAACTTGGGTAGAGCAAGTCTCTCTATTACTTGTAGTGCTAATTGGTTTTATTGGGGCCGCAATAGGAATCCATAGAAAAACTCACTTAGGTGTTTCTTATTTTAGAGACTTAAGTACTCCATGGTTACAAATAACCTTTGATATAATTGCTCATATAATGCTTATAATTTTTGGTTATGTCATGATGATATATAGCTATAAATTAGCTGTTTTTAAGTGGAGCACTCAAATCCCCTTAATCCATTTGCCAGAGGGTCTTCGTGCAGTCCCTATAATGCTATGTGGTGGTTTAATTCTACTTTTTTCAATAGGTCATATTTTAAATTATATCAAAGACATTATTAATAACAAAAAAACCTAAGCAAGGAAAATAAAATGGGCTTATTGATAATGATGGGAATTTTTGCTTTTGGAGTGGTTATTGGTATTCCCGTTGCTTTTGCACTTGGAATTGGTGCTGTGTCTGCATTTTATTTTGAAGGTTTACCTTTAATTATTGCTTTCCAAAGAATTATTTCTGGAATTAATGTATTTTCTTTATTAGCCATCCCATTTTTTATATTTGCTGGTGAATTAATGTTTCATGGCGGTATAGCAATGAGACTAGTAAGGTTTGCATCTTCCGCAGTTGGAGCAGTCAGAGGTGGCCTTGGAGTTGTGAATGTGTTTGCTTCAATGCTTTTTGGAGGTATTTCAGGGTCAGCAGTAGCAGACGTATCAGCACTTGGATCAATTTTAATACCAGTAATGAAAGAAAAAGGTTATGACGAAGATTATGCTGTAAACGTTACAGTTACATCCTCTATTGCAGGTATAATGATACCACCTAGTCACAATATGATTTTGTTTGCAGTAGCAACAGGAGGTGGCGTATCAATTACAAAACTCTTTCTAGCAGGAATAATTCCTGGTGTTGTAATGTGCCTTTGTCTGGCTATTGTTGCTTATTTAGTTGCTGTGAAGAGAGGTTATAAATCTGAAATTTTTCCTGGTTATTATATTTTATTTTTACATTTTATTACTGCAGTGCCTGGTTTATTTACAGCAGTGATTATAGTTGGCGGAGTATTATCTGGAATTTTTACTGTCACAGAATCAGGAGCTTTTGGAACTCTTTATGCATTTATTGTGACTATCTTTGTTTATAGAGCTCTTACGTGGGAAAACTTTAAAATTGCAGTAACAAACTCTGTTAAAACAACTTCTATGGTAATGATATTGGTAGCTAGCGCATCTGCCTTTGGTTATATGTTAACTTATTATCAAGTTCCATCTCAAATGATTACGTTTATGAACGGTATATCAACAAATCCGATTGTGATATTTTTAATGATTAATGTTATGTTGTTGATATTAGGTATGATTATGGACATGGCCGCTTTAATACTAATATGCACACCAATTTTTTTACCATTAGCAATTTCTCTTGGAATGGACCCTCTTCAATTTGGGATGATTTTAATGATGAATTTAGGCCTTGGTCTATGCACACCTCCAGTTGGAGCATGTTTATTTGTTGGATGCGCTATAGGTAAAGTTCCTATTGAACGTGTTGTTAAAACTATTTGGCCATTTTATTCTGCAATTTTTATTGCACTTATGTTAACTACATTTATACCTGCTATTTCTTTAACACTTCCAAATTTAATTGGAAATTAATTAAAAAAACAAATTTCAAGGGATATGACTTGGATAATATTAAAGTTGATTGTGTCTTGAATATTAAATCAAACCTTGGTGAAGGCGCCATTTGGTCAACAATTGATCAGAGGCTATATTGGGTAGATATTACTGAAGGACATTTTTGTAACTTCAATCCACAAAATGGCAAAAATAAAATTATAGATATAGGAAAACCGATAGGCTGTTTTGCTCTAAAAAAAAATGGAAATGTGATCGTCGCTTTAACTGATGGTTTTTTTGAACTCAATCAACATAGTAAAAAAATGACCTTAATTAAGAATACTGAAAGTGACATTTTAAGTAATAGATTTAATGATGGCACAGTAGATTTAAACGGTAGATTTTACGCTGGAACAATGCCAATAAATGGCCCTAACATTAAGTCGAAACCACAAGGGAGTCTTTATTGCCTTAATATAGACGGAACAGTTAAAAAAACTATGGACGGCTTTTATACAATTAATGGACTGGCTTTTTCTCCAGATGGCAAAATAGCTTATGTATCCGATAGTGCGTATTGGGTAAGAACTATTTGGGCATATGATTATAATTTAGAAGATGGAATTTGGCTAAACAAACGTATATTTTATGATACAAAAAATTTAGCTGGACGCCCAGATGGAGGTTGCATTGACGCTGATGGATGTTACTGGATGGCTGGAGTTTCGGGATGGGAACTAGTTAGGATTACGCCACAAGGAAAAATTGACAAAATTATAAAAATGCCTGTTGAAAAGCCTACTAAAATTGCTTTTGGAGGGACAAATCTTGATATAATGTATGTAACTTCTATAGGAATAAAAGGAATATCAAAAGGAACAGAAAAAAATCAACCTGATGCAGGAGGAATTTTTGCTTTAAGTGTCCCTGGAGTTAAAGGAGTTGAATTTCCTTATTATGGTTAAAATTAATTATTTAAAGTTATTTCAATTAATCCAGTTATACTTTCTCCTGGTTTTAAAAATCTGTTTTTTACATTTTCAATTTTATTATAAGCCAAATTGAAACCGTCTGTAGGCTGACTAACAGGTTCAGCACAAAAATATTCACTTCCTGATGGAACATGAATTATTAAGTGATTAAATATTTTATCTGCTTTTAACGTAATTTCTTTTTTTTTATTAACCCAATTTATGTTTATATTTCCTTTAAAATTTTCATAAGAAACTGTCTTTTCTATTTTCCACAAATCATTTCCATTTGTATAATTAAAATCATCTTTAATAATTTGAGTCTTTGTAGGAAATGTTTCTGGTGGCCCAATCCATTCCCTTTCTGCTTCAAAACGTAATTTGACTTCGTCATCAAAATTAAAAAATGGATGAATCCCAAAACCAAAAGGCATGAGATCTCTTGAATTATTAGTAATTGTTATCTCAATTGAGCAAGTGTAATCATATAATGATATTGTTTGGTGAACCTTATACTCCCATGGCCAACCTAAAGTATTAGCGTGATGCAAATATGAAATGATTACAGTTGAAGGTGTTTTTTTAATAAGCTCCCATTTACCTAGATATCCATGACCATGAATAGAGTGAGGTAAAGTGTTTTCATTGTTTTTTATTTTATATAAACTATTATCAAAATAAAATTTTGCATTTTTAATTCTATTAGAAAAAGGAATTAATGAAAAGCATCCACCTTTATAGTTTTCTAATAGTTCTAAATTATCAATTGGCAGAGGGCGAAAAACATTAAAATCATTAAATGAAAAACTACTTATTTTTCCTCCAAAGTCTGGCAAGATATTTAATTCTGCATTATCATTTTTAATTTTAACAATATTTAGAGAATTCATAAATCATTAACATCAGTTCTTTTAATAACTGTATCTGGTGACTTCAACAATGAATCCTTTAACTCTGCTCCTAAACCAACTCCTTTCATGGGAAAGGCAAATCCATTTTCAATTTTTGGAAGTTGAGTAACTAAATTTTTATAAAAACCATTATAGAATGCCCTAACACTCTCTAAAATCATCGCCGTAGGAAATGCAAGACTTATATGTAAGTTTGCTATCCAAACAATTGGTCCTGTACAATCATGAGGACACATCATTCTATTATTGGCATGAGCCAAACCAGAAATTTTTATTGCTTCAGTAATACCTCCGATCCAACCAAGATCATAATGCATGTAGTCAATAGCATTAACTGACAAGGCATCACGATACCATAAGGCAGTGCCCAAGGCTTCACTTCCTGCAACTGGAGCAATAGTTTTACTTCTAAACTCAGCAAGGTCTTTTAGGTAAGCCATGTTAATAGGATC
>CAZFKZ010000064.1:0-7128 GCA_964519035.1 uncultured Rhodobacterales bacterium
TTGAAAAGTTTGGATATAGTTTAGGTGATTTAGCTGCCAACCTAGTATTTCAAACCTTGATGACATATTTGGCATATTTTTATACTGACATTTACGGCTTAAATGCTTCAGATGCTACAGCCATTATGTATATAGTAGGGACAGTTGCTGCATTTAGTTTTAACCCCGTAATTGGTGCTTTAGCTGATCGAACCAATTCAAAATGGGGTAAGTTTAGACCTTGGATTTTATATACTTCTATTCCATTAGGAATTATTTCAGTTATGGCTTTTAGCACTCCAAATTTTAGCTACGAGGGTAAAGTTGTTTATGCCGTAATTACCTACACATTACTTCTTTTATTATATGCATCAAGTAACCTTCCATACTCTGCTCTGAGTGGAGTTATTACAGGAGATATGAAAGAACGTAATAGTATTTCTTCATATCGATTTGTAGCTGTTATGTTTGCGCAATTTTTTGTGCAAGTATTTATGTTGCCTATAATAATATATTCTGGTGCTGGTGATAAAGCATTGGGAATTGAAATTGTGATGACTTGGCTCGCTATTATTGGAACAATAATGCTTTTAATTACTTTTTTTACAACTAAAGAGAGAATTGTTCCTACTGAAGAACAAAAATCTAGTGTATTTGAAGATTTAAAAGATTTAATAACAAATAAGCCTTGGCTGATAATGTTAACTTTAACAACATTAACTTTCATTTCTTTAGCTATGAAAGGAGGTTCGTACGTGTATTATTTTGAAAATTATATTGATGAGTCAAGATTAACTGTTTTTATTAGCCCTATTCTTGATTATTTAACATCTATTGAGATAAATTTTTTCGGTAATGACCCTGTCTCTGCCGGATTTGGATTATTTAATGCAGGAGGGATAATATTTATGATTTTTGGAATTGGTTTATCTAAAGCACTTGCAGACAGATTTGGAAAAAGAAATATCTTTGCACTATTTTTATTTATATCTACAATATTTATTATTCTTTTTTACTTTTTTGATAAATCATCAGTTGAGTTGATGTTTGGTTCACAAATTTTACATGGTTTCTTTTATGGTATTACTATCCCATTGCTTTGGGCAATGATAGCGGATGTTGCAGATTACTCTGAATGGAAAAATAATAGAAGAGCTACTGCAATAATTTTTTCAGCAATGATGGTAGGTTTAAAGTTAGGCTTAACTATTGGTGGCGGCTTAGTAGTACAAATTTTAGGGAATTACGGATATGAAGCAAATAAGGAATTAGCTCAATCTGAAAATGTTATTCAAGGGGTTAAATTATTGGTTAGTATATATCCTGCAATTCCATTTTTAATTGGAATTACATTGTTATACTTCTATGAAATTAATAAAAAGATGGAAACTCAAATTGAAATGGATTTAAGAAATAGAAGACTTAATAAATAGTATATGCCTGAAGATAATATTGACCATATTGATTTTGACAAATTAAATCAAAATTCAATTTCAAAACCATTAATTAAAAAAATATATACAGCAGATCCTTCTGCCCATGTTTTTAATGGAAAAATATATATATATCCCTCTCATGATATAGATGCAGGAGAAGCATTTGATGATTTAGGTAGCCATTTTGCAATGGAAGATTATCATGTTATTTCAATGGATTCAATTTCTAGTGAAGCAATCGATAACGGAGTAGCCTTACATCTAAATGACGTTCCTTGGGCTAAACAACAAATGTGGGCGCCTGATGCTAATGAAAAAAATGGGAAATATTATTTATTCTTTCCGGCTAAGGACTATAATAATATTTTTAGGATTGGAGTTGCTGTAAGTAATTCACCTACTGGTCCATTTATTGCTCAACCAAAACCTATTAGTAGAAGTTTTTCAATTGACCCAGCTGTATTTAGAGATGATGATAATAGCTATTACATGTATTTTGGGGGGCTCTGGGGTGGACAGTTACAAAGATGGAGAGAAGGATATTTTAATGCAGATAAGCCAGAAAGTCCAACTGCCTTTATACCAAATGATGACGAGACAGCTCTATTACCATTTGTTGCAAAAATGAATGATGGTTTATTAGAATTTTCTGAAGAGCCTAAAGAAGTTCAAATATTGGATGAAAATGGTAAACTTCTGTTAGCTGGAGATAATGATCGTCGATTTTTTGAAGCAGCCTGGCTTCATAAATATAACGGAAAGTATTACTTTTCTTATTCTACAGGAGATACTCATTTTATATGTTATGGAATTGGAGATAATCCATATGGTCCATTTCATTATAAAGGTCGTATTCTCAATCCAGTAGTTGGATGGACTTCACATCATTCAATTTGTGAAGTTGAAGGAAAGTCTTATTTGTTTTATCACGATTCTTCACTTTCTAAAGGTGTAACTCATTTAAGATGTGTAAAAGTAAAAGAAATTAAATATCGTAGTGATGGTTCTATTATTACACTAAACCCATATGAAGATCGTTAATACTTCTTCAATTAACACTTTTTTATGTATTCATAAGCTTAATGACTGTATTTGACTCATAAATCTCACCCGGTAATAATTCAGTAGATGGAAAGTTAGGTTGATTTGGTGAGTTTGGAAAATGTTGAGTTTCTAAACATATCCCAGAATTTTTTTTATGTTTAGATTTTAGATTGTTACCAGTATAAACTTGTATCCCTGGTTCATCTGTATAAACTTCAATTTTTCTTTCTGTTTCTTCATTAACTAAAACTGCTGCTAGTTCAATCTTTTTCTTAAAATACTTATCCAATACCCAGCAATGGTCTAATTCAGATGAAAGTTTAGTTGAATTTGAAAAATCATATTTAGTATCTCTTACATTTAATAATTTTCCGGTAGGAATCAAATCACTAGATACTTCTAAGTATTTATTTGATTTTAATAAAAGCTTATGATTAAAAATATCATTATTTAAACTAGAGCCTAAATTAAAGTAACTGTGATTAGTAAAATTAACTATTGTTTTTTTATCTGTTTTTGCAATATATTTAATTTCTAATTCATTATTGTTATTTAACGTGTAGAAGACAGTAGTATCTAAATTCCCAGGAAATCCACCTTCATAATCTTTACTAAAATAATTTAAGATTAATGATACAGAATTTTTTCTTTTGATGGAACTTGCTCTCCATACTTTTTTATGGAACCCAGAAAAACCTCCATGTAAATGATTTTCTCCTATATTTTTATCAACATGAATCTGTTTATTTTCAATTTTGAAGCTACCGTCTTTAATTCTATTAGCGTATCTACCAATAATTGCTCCGAAAAATGGTTGGTTGTCCTCGTAATATTTTAGATTATCATATCCTAATACAATATTTCCTAAGACACCTTTATTATCAGGAAAAAATAATTTAGTTATAATACCCCCATAATTGATGATTTCTAAAGAAATACCATTTGAGTTTGTTAATGTGTATAATGTGACTTTTTCACCCTGAGATGTGGTTCCGTAATATTTTTTTTTAATTTTCATTTTTTCCAAAGACTATCCATATCTTCAAGTTTTTTTCCTTTTGTTTCAGGAACAAATTTCCATACAAAATACCCAGCTAGAATAGACATTACTCCATATATCCAATATGCAAAACCATTGTTAAATGTTTCTGTTAAAAAAGTGTTGTTATTCATTATTGGAAAAGTTGCAGAAACCAAATAATTGGATGCCCATTGAGCAGCTACTGCTATCGCCAAGGCCTTGTTTCTAATGTTATTGGGAAATATTTCTGATAATAGCACCCATGTCACAGGTCCCCAACTTAAAGCAAAACTAGCTACATAAATCATCATACAAACTAACGCTACATAACCACCTACATTTCCATAAAAAGTTAATCCTAACGCTATCATTGAAATTGCCATTCCAATTGCTCCAATTATCATCAAAGGTTTTCTTCCATAAATATCAACTGTTTTTATAGCAATAATTGTAAATAAGAAATTTACTATACCAACTAAAATTGTCTGAAGTAAAGCAGTATCTGTAGCTAAGTCCAAGGTTTTAAATATTTCAGGAGCATAGTACAGTACTACATTTATTCCAACAAATTGTTGAAAAACAGAAAGTAAAACCCCAATTACAACAATCCCAAAACCATACGTAAACAAGGGAGCAGTTTTTTCTTTGAGAGTATCTTTTATGTCATTTAAGATTTCAACTGCTTCTTTTTCATCATTTACTTTTTTTAACACTTCTAATGCTTTTTCCTCATTATCATGATAAACTAATGATCTTGGAGTATCTGGAACAGTGTAAAGCAAAATAAGAAATATTGTAACAGGAATAAGTTCTGAAGCAAACATGTATCTCCATCCGAATTCATTTAACCAACTATCATCTCCACTTAAAGCTATAAAGTAGTTTACAAAATAAACAACCATAAAACCACCAACTATAGCTAATTGATTGTATGAGACTAACTTACCTCTTTTATTTGCTGGTGCTATTTCGGCAATATATACTGGTGACATCATAGATGCTATTCCAACTCCAATTCCTCCAATTATTCTATAAAAAATAAATACATTAGATAAAGTATGGTCTCCTTGACCAATTGTGGTGATAAACATCTCAGGCATTGATGAACCTAATGCTGATATAAAAAATAATACCCCAGCTATAATTAAACTGTTTTTTCTTCCAAACATTTTACCTATTAAACCACCAATTGCCCCACCAATTATGCAACCAATTAGAGCACTGGATACTATAAAACCAGTTAGTCTGCTTGACTCAAATTCCGCGAGACCTTTAGGATCTACAAAAAAACTCTCTAAAGAGCCTACTGTTCCAGAAATTACTCCCGTATCATAACCAAACAAAAGACCTCCTAGTGTAGCAACTAGTGTTAGTTTTATTAAATAGCCATTACTTTTATTATTCAATTTTTTATATTTTAAATATGTTGATTTATAATATTCTCAAATAATTCTTGTTTTCCACTTTGTAGCTTTAATTCTCCATTTTCGGTTGCAATTTTATATAGATCTTCTAATTGTAATTTTCCAGATTCAAAATCAGCTCCTTTACCAGAATCAAAAGATGAATATCGCTCTTTTCTTAATTTTTCATAGGGAGAGGAGCTAATAATTTTGTCTGCGGTCAATAGTGCTCTTGCAAAAGTATCTGCACCACCAATATGCGCATGGAATATATCTTCTACATCTGTAGAATTTCTTCTAATTTTCGCATCAAAATTTATTCCACCTCCTTGAAGTCCTCCAGCTTTTAGAAATACCAGCATCGCTTCAGTAGTTTCTTGTATATTATTTGGAAATTGATCAGTATCCCATCCGTTTTGATAATCTCCTCGATTAGCGTCTATACTCCCTAACATTCCCGCTTTAGCAGCTACTTCTAATTCATGTTGCATTGTGTGTTGAGCTAGTGTAGCATGGTTTACCTCAATATTCATTTTAAAGTCTTTTTCTAGCCCGTACTCTTTTAAAAAACCAATTGCTGTTGCAGAATCAAAATCATATTGATGTTTCATAGGTTCCATTGGTTTAGGTTCTATAAAGAAATTTCCCTTAAACCCTTTTGATCTAGCATAATCTCTAGCCATTGTTAAAAATTGTCCCATATGGTCTAATTCTCTTCCCATATCTGTATTTAACAGTGACATATATCCTTCTCTACCTCCCCAGAAAACATAATTTTCTCCATCAAGAGCCATTGTTGCGTCCAGTGCTAGTTTTACTTGACCACCAGCTCTTGCTACAACGTCAAAATTTGGGTTGGTTGCCGCACCATTCATATAGCGTGGATTAGAAAAACAATTTGAAGTTCCCCACAAAAGCTTAACTCCAGACTTGTTTTTTTTGTTTTTTAAGTATTCTACAATCGTTGATAGTCGTTGTTCAGACTCTAAAAAACTTGGTGCTTCTTGAATTAAATCATAATCATGAAAACAGAAATAATTAAACCCCATTTTTGTAATAAACTCGAATGCTGCATCTGCTTTATCTTTAGCTGCTTGGATCGGATCATTTGATTGATCCCATGGAAAATTTTGAGTACCTGGACCAAATGGATCAGCTCCAACTCCACAAAACGTATGCCAATAAGCAACAGCGAATTTAAAGTGTTCATTCATAGTTTTGCCAGCAACAACTTGAGTAGGATTATAGTATTTAAAAGCCAAGGGATTATCAGAGTTTTTTCCCTCATACTTAATTTCCCCTATTCCTTTATAGTATTCCTTATCTCCTAATAATATCATAATTTATTTATTTAACAATGTTTTTAATTCGTTTTTCCAGTTCTTATATGCTTTGATATATTCTTTATTGTTTTTGTTAGGTTTGTATGTTTTAACATGATTATTTTGTGATAAAAAATCACCAAATTTATCAAAATCACCATCAATTAAACCTGAAGCTCTAGCAGCTCCAACAGAGCCTGTTGTGTTGTAAATTTCAATATCATGATTGATTAATGTGGACACAGTGTTAGAGAAAATATCAGATTTAAATAAATTATCATTTCCAGCTTTTATAATCTTAATCTGAGTTCCATCATCTTTCATAATTTCTATCCCATAAACAAATGAAAATGCAATTGCTTCTAGGCTAGCTCTATATAAATGACTTTCTGAATGAATGTTTAAGTTTAAGTTAAAAAAATGTGTACCAATGTTTTTGTTATTAAACATTCTTTCAGATCCATTTCCAAATGGAATAACTACTAAACCATTAGATCCAATAGGTATTTTATCAGCTGAATTATTCATTTCTTCGTAAGAACTGGCAGATGTGTTTTTTTTAAGCCATTTGTACATTATTCCAGCTCCATTTATACAAAGTAACTTTCCTATAAGTTGGTTATTGTTTGAGTAGTTAACATGAGCAAAATGATTAATTCTAGTAGATTCTTTAGATTTTAATTTATTGGTCACAGCATATACAACACCTGAGGTCCCACCAGTTGCTGCAACTTCACCATTTTTTAAAACATTTAAAGATAAAGCATTATTTGGTTGATCACCAGCCCTGTACGTTATTGGAATTCCGACCGGAAGACCCGTTTCTTTCGCTGATCTTGATGTTGTTTCCCCTTGATTTGTAAAATTTTCAACAATATTTGGAGTTAGTGATGTGTCTATTTTGTAATAATTAAGTAACCATT